>NZ_LVIA01000067.1:0-2841 GCF_001596805.1 Halomonas sp. KX33721
GTTTAGCTGAAGCAACCAATGGATATGGTCTGGCATAACAACAAAAGCAAAAGTTGTCGCCAGCTCGCTCACGCGAGGGTGGTAAAAGTGCCTGGATGCACAACAGGCAGTATGAAAATTAGTAAAAACCTGCTGACGATGGCGGGTCGTCGCAGTGACTAAGTAGTGAGCATTCGGGATTGATTGCCTCCCTTGGCGAAGCAGATGGCTCCTGTTCATTATATGCTCCCTATAATTTTTAATTAACTTAGCACATGCTGTGTAGCATTTTCTGTAGGAGGGAGCTTCAGCTCGCGATAATGAAGGCACCACTGCTGCGGCAGGCTCAGGGCGGCTGACGCCGCCGTCGCCCAATAAATTGGCCTCCCACATCAGGCTCTTCACCCCTCAAGCAGTCAGGTGTGGGAAATGGGATGGACCCGTCCTTCTGTGCCAAGATGAAGAAGCACTTCATCTAACGTGCGCAGGGCACTGACGGCATCTTGAAAGAGGATCCATCCATGAACAACATTAGCATTGTGGGTATTGATCTTGCCAAGCATGTTTTCCAACTGCATGCGATCGATGATCGCGGTCACCAAGTGTTTAGCAAAAAGATCAAACGTGATCAGTTAAGCACCGTGATCGGGAACCTTCCGCCCTGTCTCGTGGCCATGGAAGCATGTGGCTCCGCTCACTATTGGGCGCGAGAAATTCGCCAGCTGGGTCACGAGGCGCATCTGCTCCCCCCGCAGGCCGTCAAACCGTTTATTCAAGGCCATAAAAACGATGCGCGTGATGCCGCCGGTATTGCGGAAGCGGCAGCCCGTCCGGCGACAAGGCGCGTGGCGGTGAAAACGCAGGAACAGCAGTCACTACAAGCACTCCACCGGGTGCGCAGCCGCCTTGTGCGCGCTCGGACGGCCGTTGGGAATGAGTTGCGTGGGCTGTTAAACGAGTTTGGCATCATTGTGGCCCAAGGCCACCGCGTCATCCGACAAGGCGATATACGCCGATTGCTCGACGAGCGTCACACTCAGCTGGGTATGGCTTTATGCGATGTCATGCATGACCTCCTGGATGAGTGGCAAGCACTCGACACGCGCGTCGCCGAATACAATAAACGGCTCGGCGCATATGTCCAGGCCACTCCCAGCGTGAAGCAGCTGATGAGTGTGCCAGGTATTGGTCCAGTCAATGCCACGTTGCTCTTCAGTCATATGGGCGATCCTCGGCGCTTCCCCAATGGGCGGCAATTTAGCGCCTCAATTGGCCTGGTGCCAAGACAGTACTCAAGTGGCGGCAAGAACGTCCTGAAAAGCATTACCAAACGCGGCAATAGCGAGGTGCGCCGTCAACTGGTTCATGGAGCGAGAGCGGCGTTGAGGCAATTTCAACGTCAAGAGCACCCCGACCGATTGGCGCAATGGATCATCCGATTGGCGGCACGGGTAGGTCAGCGTAAGGCGATTGTGGCCCTGGCGAACAAAATGGCGCGAATTTGCTGGTCGATCCTTGCGCATCAGCGCACTTATCAAGCATAGAAAAGTGAGGCAGCTGCCTCGACGAGGCCCTTGGAAAAAGTCATATTGTTGTTTGAAGTAAGCACACCCGAGGTTGCGTGAGTAAGACAATTGATGGCACACAGGTAAGACCGACTCTCTGTCACTCTGTAAAGCTCGGAGGCCCAATGAGAGGCCGCGTGGGAGATTAAGAGCAGAGAGTGCGCATTCCATCAGGGCCAGATAGCAGCGCTATCATCAAAGGCCGGATATAAGCGTGCAGTCCTCATCCGTGTCCATCTCATGGCTTGCTTGCTCAACGGGACGGGTCCATATAAGGGAGCTTCAGCTCGCGACGATCAGAGCACCAGTGCTGCGGCAGGCTAAGGGCGGCTGACGCCGCCGTCGCCCAATAAATTGGCCTCCCACTGTTGAGTTTGCCGCTGTTCGATAAGTGATCTTATCTCTCTAGCTACTGGCTTGGGCCAATAATACTAAGCTTCTGCTGTGCAAAAGTTTTGTTCTGGTTGAGGCCAGTATTAGCTGAAGTAGGTAATGACTGTGTGGGAGGGAGCTTCAGCTCGCGACGGTTAGGGCACCAGTGCTACGGCAAGCTAAGGGCGGCTGACGCCGCCGTCGCCCAATAAATTGGCCTCCCACTGTTGAGTTTGCCGCTGTTCGATCAGTGATCTTATCTCTCTAGCTATTGGCTTGGGCCAATAATACGGAGCTTCTGCTGTGCAAAAGTTTTGTTCTGGTTAAGGTCAGTATTATCTGAGGAGTAGGTAATGACTGTGTGGGAGGGAGCTTCAGCTCGCGATGATTAGGGCTTCAGTGCTGCGGCAGGCTAAGGGCGGCTGACACCGCCGTCGCCCAATGAATTGGCCTCCCACTGTCGAGTATGCCGCTGTTCGATAAGTGACCTTCCCTCTCGAGCTATTGGGTTGGGCCAATAATACTGACCTTCTACTGTGCAAAGGTTTTGTTCTGTTGAAGGCCAGTATTATCTGAAGAGTAGGTAATGACTGTGTGGGAGGGAGCTTCAGCTCGCGACGATTAGAGCACCAGTGCTGCGGCAGGCTAAGGGCGGCTGACGCCGCCGTCGCCCAATAAATTGGCCTCCCACATCAGGCTTTCTAATCGACAAACAGCTGGTTGTTTACACTTGTATTCTAGGATGTGACTTATAGCCAAATAGCATCCCAATAGCTGTACTTTCCTATATCTTCGACCAAATTGGCTCTTAGAGGATTGGCAACGATATATCTAGCAGCTGCTTTTAGCGATGCTTCATCTTTAATCATTCGATCGTGAAAGCCATCTTGCCAAAGACGCCTGCCAATATTCAGCGATACGTAAG
>NZ_LVIA01000068.1:0-2853 GCF_001596805.1 Halomonas sp. KX33721
CCGCGCCCAATGCTTGACCAAGCAACCGATCCTGTTACGCGAGGACAGCGGCTTCGACAGCCAGGCGCACCTGGCGCTTCTCGAACAGCAGCGCCAGGTCTTTGCCGACGAGGGGCGCCGGCTCGACTATGTCGTCAAATGGAACCCGCGTGGCTCGGCCACGGCTGATCGAGATACCTGGCTGGCGGTGGCGGCGGACTACTGGGAAGAGCTGCGCCCTGGCAAACGCCAGGCGCTGTGGACGCAGACCGTCTCGATCCACGACGACAACAAGACCGAATACGTCGTCCAACGCGTGATGCGCCTGGTCGAGCGCACCGCCGATCGCGATGGCCAGTTGCTGCTCGAACCGGACTATGAGTTGGAAGGCTGGTGGACCAGCCTGGACGAGGCGCCGGAGGCGGTGATCAAGCGCTACCAGGCGCATGCCACCCACGAGCAATTCCACAGTGAGATCAAGACCGATCTCGACCTGGAGCGCTTGCCGTCCGGCAAGTTCGCCACCAACGATCTGATCCTGCATCTCGCCCAGTTGGCCTACAACATCCTGCGCCTGATGGGACAGCTGGGCATGACCGGCGAGCTGAGCCCGGTTCGCCACCCGGCCAAGCGGCGCCGGCTGCGCACCGTGCTACAAGAGCTGGTGCACCGTGCGGCTCTCGTGATTCACAAGGCACGGCAGATCATCCTCGACTTCGGGCAGGATATCGGGCGCATGACGGTGCTCAAGACGCTGCGGAGCCGACTGCGTTATCCACGAGGAACGCCATGCTGACCGTCAATCGGCGACACTCTATCCACAAGCAGTTCCAAGCGACACGCGATCGCCAGATATGTCGTGCCTGGCGGGTGGAAAGGCATGACAAAACGGGCCATCAGCACCGATCAGCACGGTGGGTTTTGGCAATAACGGGCTTGCGAAAGCCAGCTTGCACGGGGCGAATGATCAAAAAGTGCTCGCTGGCGGTGATAGGGAAAGTGTCGGCGCCGGCTTCACGGATTCAGGACAATGCTTCCCGTACCAGTGCCCTATCAAGTGGTGAGCTCAACCAAGCACTCTCCCATGCGGTCAAAATGCATATTGTAACCTCGCACGCACTTCATCTCCGCTAGCGCCATTGGCTTGTTCGCCATCCATGTAGCTCATTCCAAGTCGAACATTCTTGTTGGCGTAATAGTTAACGCCCAGTGTTGTTTGCTTACCGTCGGTCGTGGCCAGCCCCACATCACTGTATTTTCCGTCACCATCCTCAAAGCGGGCAATAACTTCCCAGGCTCCTTTGGGCGATGACGGTTCCACTCGCTTGAATACTCCGGCTTTGTAAGGACGGCTTTCGCCGGTGATGATCCAGCCAAGCTGTACGTAATAGCCATCAACATCCACCTGGCCTTCCTCGGAATCGAAATATTCGGCCTGGGCATGGAAGGGCCCGGAAGCGCCGGCGAGCTCCAGATTAAACTTATCGACCTCACCGGCCTGAGTGTCGGCATCACGCGTGGAATAACCCGCACCAAGATGAACAACCATATTGTTCGTTTGAATCGGTGCAACCGTGCCCCGCGCGGTTACTGCCGTGTTATTGAAGTCGTCGCTGCCATCGCCGTTTGCCTCGAAGTAGCCGATACCGTAGGTCCAGTTGTCGCCTTTGCCACTGAGCTGGATGCCGCCGCTGCGACCGGGGGTATAACGCTCGGACATGGCGGATCGCTCAAGGGCCGAGATGTCTTTTGAACTCGTTAATTGTTCCAGGCCGAATGGCTCTTTCTGCTTACCAATAGTCACGGTTGCAGCTGAGCCAAATCCCAGGTAGCGAATGTACAGGTCCTCAGCGTCCCCGCCTTTTTTGCCATCACTCTCAGCCACGTTGAACTGGGCTTTGTACGCCCAGTCGCCAAAGTGGCCCTTGGCGTAGAGGCGTGCCCGGCGCACGTCGAAATCGGTAGTGTCAACACCGTTGGCGTCAGACTGCGTGGCGTCGTAATCCCATTGAAGGCGCCCGCCGAGCTGAAAAGACGCAGAGTTATCCGACACTTTCACTTTGATACCGCTGTCGGTATCGATCACAAGGTCTTCGCCGCTGGTCGTAACAGTTCCGGCCTGTGCGGCGGAAGCTGCAGAAATCGCCAAAGCCAAGCCCAAATATTTCTTGCTCATAGTGGTTTTTTCCTTTCAGTTTGCTTGTGGGTATTGAAGAATCAATGGAAAGTCTATTTGGTAAAGATTGCAGTTTGTTTACAAATGATGCATCGAAACAGGGCATCGGTTCGGGCCTGTGACAGGTTTTGGCGCGCTGCGTGTTGCGGCCCTATTCTTGGTCAAGCTAAGAGTTCGCCGCTTAAGTCCCAGGACTCTGACAAATAACAATGGGTAAGCGGATTAAATGGTTGATCTTACCTTTGCATGAGAGTGAGACAGACCGGCATCTCATCGGATTATCTGGTTGATGCTTCACCTACTGCTGGTGCATGTTTCCTTCGCTAATTCCAGCAAGAACCCCACACGCCTCAACTTCCCGGTCATCGTTGCAACTCGCTCTCAGTGAAACGAGTTGTTTCTCAAGCGCTTGCAGAGCGGTTATCTGCGACCGCACATGAGAGATGTGATCATCGAGCAAGGCGTTGACGGCGGTACAAGGCTGATGAGGGTCGTCCTGATAGCTCTGTAGTTCGTGAATCTCAGCCAGTGACAGGCCCAGGATTCTGCAGCGACGGATGAAGGCCAGCCCCTCACCATGCTTCTCGGTATAGACACGGTAACCGTTGTCCTGCCGATCAGGCGGCGGCAACAAGCCCTGCTGTTCATAGAAGCGGATCGTCTGTGTTTCGACCCCTACCAACTGCGCCAACTGACCA
>NZ_LVIA01000069.1:0-5981 GCF_001596805.1 Halomonas sp. KX33721
CCCGGCCGCCATCTCCTGCTCCCCGGGGAGGAAGCGCTCCACGTCCTCCGCCTCCAGGGCCGCCCGATCGGTCAGCAGCACCATGCGCTCGATCACGTTGCCCAGCTCGCGGATATTGCCCGGCCAGGGGTAGGCCTGCAGGCGCTCCAGCGCCCCGCCGGTGAGGTGGACGTTGCGCTGGTTGGCCTGGTTGATCCGGTTGAGGTGGTGCAGCGCCAGGGCCGGGATATCGCCGCTGCGCTCGGCCAGGGAGGGAAGCCGGATCGGGATGACGTTGAGCCGGTAGTAGAGGTCCTGGCGGAAGGCGCCCCGGGCCACCTCCTCCTCGAGGTGGCGGTTGGTGGCCGCCACCAGACGCACGTCGATGGCGAGTTCACTCTTGCCGCCCAGCCGGGTGATCGACCCCTCCTGCAGGGTGCGCAGCAGCTTGGTCTGCATGGCCAGGGGCAGTTCGCCGATCTCGTCGAGAAAGAGGGTGCCGCCGTCGGCCTGCTCGAAGGAGCCCTGGCGCAGCGACTGGGCGCCGGTGAAGGCGCCCTTCTCGTAGCCGAAGAGCTCGGACTCGAACAGGGTCTCCGGAATCGCCGCACAGTTGACCTTGATGAAGGGCGCCTCCCGCCGCGGGCTAGCCAGGTGCAGGGCCCGGGCGAAGAGCTCCTTGCCGGTGCCCGACTCCCCCAGCAGCAGCACGCTGGCGGTGGAGTCGGAGACCTGCTCGAGCTCCGTCACCGCCTGGAGCAGCCGCGGGGAGCTGCCGACGATGCCGTAGCGGCTGGCGCTGGAGGCCAGCGCCCGGGAGAGCAGCCGGTTCTGCTGCCGGAGGGATTCGGTGCGCGCCTGCATCTGGGCGTGCAGCTGCAGCAGCTGGCCGGCATAGGCCGCCAGCAGCTTGAGCATCTGCAGGTCATCCGCCAGGGGGCGCGGGCGGCGCCGTATCCGATGGCAGGCCAGCACCCCCAGGGTGCGCTCGGCCACCCGGATCGGCTGGGCGATGAAGGAGACCGGGCCCTCCGGCAGCCGGCTGCGCGCCACCATCCGCCCCAGAAAGAGCGGGTCGCGGTCGATATTCTGGCAGACCATCAGCTGGCCGGTGGCCAGCACCCGGCCGGTGATCCCCTCGTGGAGCCCGTAGCGGCCCCGGGAGACCTCCTCCCGGGTCAGCCCGTAGGCGTAGCGGATCTCGCCGTGGCGGCCCGCCGCGTCCAGCAGCACGATCCGCCCCCGGTTGAGTCCCAGCAGCTCCGACAGCAGGTGCAGCATCTCCTGGAGCGCCGGCCCCGGGTCCGTCTTGCGCCCCGCCAGCGCCATCACCTGCTGCAGCAGCAGCATCTCCCGGGCCCGCCAGAAGGCGGGAGAGCGCTCGCTGTCGGGCTCCTCGGCCCGGCGTCCGCTCCGCTGCCGCGAAACCCGGCCTGTCTCCGTCTCGCACTCCCTCTCCATGTCGCTCCTCCCGCAACGCAGATGCCCCCGGCCGGGCCGGGGGCAAGGCATCGCGCCTCACGGCGCCTGTTCTCTGGTCGACGCCGGCTCAGTAGCTCTTGTAGGGCAGGAACTTGCCCGACAGCACCACCTTGACCCGGTCGCCGTTGGGGTTCTCCTCGCGCTGGATATCCATGGAGAAGTCGATGGCGCTCATGATGCCGTCGCCGAACTCCTCGTGGATCAGCTCCTTGATGGTGGTGCCGTAGACGCTGACCACCTCGTACCAGCGGTAGATCAGCGGGTCGCTGGGCACCTCGGTGGGCAGCGACCCCTTGTAGGGCACCACCTGCAGCCAGGCCACCGCCTCGTCGGGCAGGTCGAAGATCTCGCCCAGCACCTCGGCCTGCTGCTTGTTGAAGGTCATCTGGCCGAGGCAGCCGGCGGTGGTCCACTCCTTGCTCAGGCCCACGGCCTGGGCCACGTCGCTCCACTTCACGCCCTTGCTCACCTTGGCGGAGAGGATCATCTCGGTCACTTGCTTGCGGTCGGTAATCATCGTGGTTTCTCCTGGTCACTCATCGAGGGGTACTGGGTAAAAGAAGCCGAGCGGGAAGCATCCCCGCCTCAGGCCGGGCCTGCCGCGACGCGGCGGGGCGTATTCGTCGGCGGCTCATCATCCCGGGAGGCGACGACCTTCAGGGAGTCGAGCCCCGGCCGCACCACCCTGGGCTCGCCGTAGGCGGCCTTGAGGTCGCGCGTCTCCTGGAGCTTCTTCGAGCGGTGCACCAGGAAGTCTACCAGATGGTTGCGCAGCCGGTAGAACTGGGGGTCGTGGTGCATCGTCTCCCGCTGCCGCTCCCGGGGCAGCGTATTGATGACGATCTCGGCGATATGGGCCCGGGGGCCGTTGCTCATCAGCAGGATCTTGTCGGCCAGCAGGATCGCCTCGTCCACGTCGTGGGTGATCATGAAGACCGTCTGACGGGTATCGGCGCAGATCCTGAGCAGCTCGTCCTGGATCACGCCCCGGGTCAGGGCGTCCAGGGCGCCGAAGGGCTCGTCCATCAGCAGCATCTTGGGCTCCACCGCGAAGGCCCGGGCGATGCCGACCCGCTGCTTCATGCCGCCGGAGAGCTCCGCGGGCTTCTTCTTCTCGGCACCGGTCAGCCCGACCATCTTCAGGAAGCGGGCGCCGTGCTCGGCCACCTGGTTGCGCGACCACCCCGGATGGCGGGAGCGCACCGCAAAGGCAATGTTCTCCTCCACGCTCAGCCAGGGCAGCAGCGCATGGCCCTGGAACACCACGCCGCGATCAAGGCTCGGGCCGTCCACCTCCTTGCCGTCCATCACGATGCCCCCGCGGCTGGCCTGCTCCAGGCCGGCCAGGGCGTTGAGGATGGTGCTCTTGCCGCACCCCGAGTGGCCGATGATGCAGATGAACTCGCCCTTGTGGATGGAGAAGCTCACGTTCTCGAACACCGGAGGCAGATCGCTGCGATACTGCTTGGCCAGGCCCTCCACCTTGACGAAGGGCACTTCGCTGTCTTTCACATCATTCGACATAGGTCACCTTCCTCTGCAGTTGGGCAAACATCAGGTCCAGCAGCATGCCGATCAGGCCGATCATCAGGACCGCGAAGATCACGTTGTTCAGCGACAGGTTGTTCCACTCGTTCCAGACGAAGTAGCCGATCCCGGTCCCGCCCACGAGCATCTCGGCGGCGACGATGACCAGCCAGGCGATGCCCATGGAGATCCGCATGCCGGTGATGATGGTGGGCGCCGCGGCGGGCAGGATCACCCGGAAGGCCTTGCGCAGGGGGTTCACCTCCAGGGTTCGCGCCACGTCCAGCCAGTCCTTGCGCACCCCCGCCACGCCGAAGGCGGTATTGACCAGCATCGGCCAGATGGAGCAGATGAAGATCACGAAGATGGCCGAGATGGTGGAGTCCTTGATGGTGTAGAGGGCGATGGGCATCCAGGCCAGCGGCGAGATCGGCTTGAGCACCTGGATGAAGGGGTTGAGGGTCTGGTAGAGCAGCGGCGACATGCCGATCACGAACCCCAGGGGGATGGCCACCGCCATGGCCAGCAGGAAGCCCGCCGCCACCCGCCACAGGGAGTGGGCGAGCTGGATGCCGATGCCCTTGTCGTTGGGGCCGTTGTCGTAGAAGGGGCTGGCCAGGTGGCCCAGAGCGCTGGAGGCGAACTCGCCAGGGGTGGGAAAGCCGGAGCTGCGTTCGCTCTCCGCGGAGAGCCCCATCAGCATGGCGTACTCCGGGTCCAGCGCCTCGCCGCCACCGCTGGCGGTGACCTGGGTCGCCGCATGCCAGATGCCGACCAGCACCAGCAGCAGCAGGCAGGAGAGCAGCCCGGCGCGCAGTTTCAGTGTCTTGTCCATGGTGTTATCCTCGATTCAGTCGGCTGTCGGGCTCAGGCCCGCGACAGCGGCAGGCTCTGCAGATATTCGTCGGCCCGATGTGGGTCGAAGGTGCGGCCCATGATCTCGAAGCTGGGGTAGCCATCCAGCGGCTCCTGCTCCGCCTCGGCCATGCCGAGCTCCGCCATCTGGCGCCTGGCGTCGGTCATCAGGAACACCTCCTCGGCCAGCGCCTTGAAATCCACCTCCTGCTTCAGGTAGCCCCAGCGCTTCATCTGGGTGAGCATCCAGGTCGCCATGCCGTACCAGGGCATCGGCTCGAAGCCGGAGCGGTCGGGCTGGTCCTGGATGCCGCCCAGGCCGTCGGCGTAGCGCCCGGTCAGCGCCTGGCGAATGACGATCTCCGGCTGGTTGAGGTAGTTGGGGGTGGAGATCGCCTCGGCGATGGTGCCGAGGTTGGCCGGATCCCGGGCCATGGCGGAGGCGTTGAGCACCGCCCGATAGAGCGCGGCGAAGGTGTTGGGATTCTCCTGGATGAACGCCTCGGACATGCCGAAGGAGCAGCAGGGGTGGCCGTTCCAGATCTCCTTGGTCAGCAGGTGCAGGAAGCCGATCTGGTCGTAGACGGCGCGCTGGTTGAAGGGGTCCGGCCCCAGGAAGCCGTCGATGTTGCCGGCGCGCAGGTTGGCCACCATCTCCGGGGGCGGCGTGACCCGAAGCTGGACGTCGTTGTCCGGGTCGAGGCCGTGCTCGGCCAGGTAGTGGCGCAGCAGGAAGTTGTGCATGGAGTATTCGAAGGGGATGGCGAAGCGGAAGCCCTTCCAGTTGCGCGGGTCGCGGTTGTCCTTGTGCTTCATGGCCAGGGTGATGGCCTGGCCGTTGGTGTTCTGGATGGTGGCCACGCGCATGGCCTGTCGCGACGAGCCGAGCCCCAGGGAGATGGCCAGCGGCATGGGCGCCAGGAAGTGGGAGGCGTCCAGCTCGCCGTTGAGCATCTGGTCGCGCACCAGGGCCCAGCCCGAGCTCTTGATCAGCGAGACGTTCAGCCCCTGTTCGGCGTAGAAGCCCAGCGGGTCGGACATGATCAGCGGCGTGGCACAGTTGATGGGAATGAAGCCCACCCGCAGGTCCTTCTTCTCCAGCGGCCCCTGGCGCTCCTCGGCCATGGCCTGCAGGCTCTCCATGGGCAGCACGCTGGCGATGGCCGCCATGGCGCTGCCCATGCCCACCGCCTTGAGGAAGCGCCGCCGGGTGGCATCGTGGGGAAACAGCGCCTTGACCGCCGCCGCCTCCACGAAGTCCCGGGAGAGGGTATCGGGGTCCTGCGCCCTCGCCTGCCTGGCCGCTGCATCGTGGTCCGCCTGGCTCTGGTGCTGGCCGCAGCTGCAGCCGCCCAGGCGGGAGTCGCTCGAGTAGGGACGGTAGATATTGTTGTCGCTCATGGCTTGTCCTCGAAGGTGTTGTGCAAGGGGTCAGGCGGCGCGGCGGCCGGCGCCCACGCTCAGGGTGGCCAGGACGCGCTCGCCCTGGCGCTGTTCCATCTCGAGCCGCTCCGCGTCGTCGCTGACCGTGACCCAGTCGGCATCGGGATCCGGCCGGCCGCTCAGGGTGATCGGCAGCTGCCGGGTCTTGAGGCGCACCACCGGCACCGCGTGGCGGTAGCCCGGGTGGTCACGCTCCAGCAGCGCATGGGCCAGGGCCTCGGCCTGGCGCGCCAGCGGTTCGATGAAGCGACATGGCTGGCCCTCGATGGCGATGCAATCGCCCAGGGCGAAGATGCCGGGCACGCTGGTGGCCAGGGTGCGCCCGTCCACGCAGATCCCGCCGGCGAAGTCGAGCCCGGCCTGACGCGCCAGGCGCGGCTCGGTGGCAAGCCCGGTGGCGGCGACCACCTGATCCACCACCAGCCGCTCGCCGTCGGCCAGCTGCACCACCCGCTCCCCCGCCGCGTTGCGTTCGACGCCCGCGACCGCGACGTTCGGGCGCACCGCGATGCCCAGCGCCCGCTGGGCCGCCAGCAGGCGACGCCCGGCGGCCTCCGGCAGCAGTCCGGCCAGGGGGTAGGCGTGGCGGTCCAGCAGGCTCACGCGATGACCGGCCCGGGCGAGATCCTCGGCCAGCTCGCAGCCGACCATGCCGCCCCCACCACCGCCACCCGCGCCGGCCCGTCGGCCAGGGC
>NZ_LVIA01000070.1:0-2814 GCF_001596805.1 Halomonas sp. KX33721
TCTATCACACTCTAGTTTGCCAGTTCGAAATGCAGTTCCCAGGTTGAGCCCGGGGCTTTCACATCTCGCTTAACAAACCGCCTGCGTACGCTTTACGCCCAGTAATTCCGATTAACGCTCGCACCCTCCGTATTACCGCGGCTGCTGGCACGGAGTTAGCCGGTGCTTCTTCTGTCAGTAACGTCACAGCTAGTAGGTATTAACTACTAACCTTTCCTCCTGACTGAAAGTGCTTTACAACCCGAAGGCCTTCTTCACACACGCGGCATGGCTGCATCAGGCTTGCGCCCATTGTGCAATATTCCCCACTGCTGCCTCCCGTAGGAGTCTGGGCCGTGTCTCAGTCCCAGTGTGGCTGATCATCCTCTCAAACCAGCTAGGGATCGTCGCCTTGGTGAGCCATTACCTCACCAACTAGCTAATCCCACTTGGGCCAATCTAAAGGCGAGAGCCGAAGCCCCCTTTGGTCCGTAGACATTATGCGGTATTAGCAGTCGTTTCCAACTGTTGTCCCCCACCTCAAGGCATGTTCCCAAGCATTACTCACCCGTCCGCCGCTCGTCAGCAAAGTAGCAAGCTACTTTCTGTTACCGCTCGACTTGCATGTGTTAGGCCTGCCGCCAGCGTTCAATCTGAGCCATGATCAAACTCTTCAATTAAAAAGTTTTGTGTCTTTCGACAGCTCAATGAATTCTGAATTTATTTAATATCTTTCGATATTGAATTGACTGTGCTGCAATTCTTTTCTTAAGTAAAACCTAAGTAAGTTATTGCTGTTGGTCACTCAGTTTCAATTGAGACTCTAAATTTGTTTGCCTCACTACCTAAGTAGCTTGGCTGTTAGAACTCAATCTGTACGAGTGCCCACACAGATGATTGCTTTATATTGTTAAAGAACGTTGCGATTAAAGCGTTAAACTTTATCTCGCTAGGGCTGCGCATCTTACGCTTTCCTATTTTTTTGTCAACACTTAATTTTGTTAAACTTGAAAGTTTTTAAAACTAAGTTTTACTCGACTTACTAAGTGGTTTGCTTGCCTCGCTAAGCGTTGCCTGCTCTGCCGTCTCAGTGGGGTCGCATTATAGGGAGATCCGAAAACAGATCAACCCTTTTTTGAAGAAAACTTGAAATAAATGACTGTTCGCTGAGTATTTGAGCTAAACGCTCAAAAAACCCTACTAAAAGTAGCCTTAAGCTCACTAAATTAGCGAGTTAAAATAAAATATCTCTGTTTGATTGGCTAATTTGCTTTACCACTATCCAAATTACACTGTACATCTTGTATCTCTCATTGATAAATGATTAGCTATCATTTATCACATCGAAGTCAGTGAGCTTGCCTGTGCGTCTAGTATTTAATACTGCTCCGTAGATAAAGCCCTGACTTTCTATTCTCACAAACTGAATGGTATCCAAGCACACTTTTATTTAAGTAGATGCTGTATGTACAAGGGGAGTAAGTAGAGATGATGTTTATCGGCATTGATATTAGTAAAGAGAAGATTGATTTATCGTGGTTGAGAGACCAACTTACAAACAAAATTAAAACAAAAGTATTTAAAAACAAGCGCCAAGACTTTTTAGCAATAGAAAAGTGGCTTTTAAATACAACAAAAAGCGCTGCTAGTGAGCTCGTTATCACCCTCGAACCAACGGGTGTTTATCATGAAGCACTGATGTATTTTTTACACGAGCAAGGCTTTAATATTATTTTAGCGAATACAGGCAAAGCTAAAAAGTATGCAGACGCGTTAAACATAATTCATAAAACAGACAAATCTGATGCAACGATGCTTGCCCACTACGGCTGTGCAAAGCACGCAGTCGTTGATTATTGGCAACCTGAAGCGTTAGAAGTTAGAGAGCTTAAAGCCCTTATCCGTCGTTTAGATGCGCTTGAGAGTAACCGACAACGAGAAGCTAACCGATTAGAAGCAAGTGAATTCAGCAACGTTTCAGCACGTGTTCGCCAATCGATAAAAGTGACTATCGCATTTTTAGATGACGAAATTAAACAGCTTAAATCTGACATTGATGATCACATAGATAATGAGCCTGGTTTAAAAAGAAACAGGAAACTACTTGAGTCTATCCCCGGCATTGGGCCTGTATTATCGAGAGAGCTGACATATTTGTTTGCGGCTAAAAAATTTAATAAAGCCAAAGAAGCAGCAGCTTATTGTGGGTTAATTCCACGTCACAATGAATCGGGTAAATTAAAAGGGCGAACATCAATCAGTAAACTTGGGCCAGCCAGAATTCGCTGTAAACTCTACATGGCAGCCATTGTCGCTGGGCAATGGAATAAAAGAATAAAACGACACAAGTTAACATTAATAAATAACGGTAAAACACCGATGCAAGCTGTGTGTGCAAATATGCGAAAGCTCATCCATATATGTTTCGGTGTAATAAAAAACCAAGAAGCGTTTAAGCTCCAAAAAAGTTAAATACGACCTTGAAGCTTAAAATGAGAGATGGTATCTACAGTCTGGGGTATGTTTTACAAACCTTATAAGCTCTACTTAGAGGGTTACCGCTTAATTAAGCTTTTTGAAAATACAGGCTTTATAACTACATTGGTTTAACTAAGTCGGTTTAACAGAATGAAGGTAATAGGTAATAGGTAATAGGTAATAGGTAATAGGTAATAGGTAATAGGTAATAGGTAATAGGTAATAGGTAATAGGTAATAGGTAATAGGTAATAGGTAATAGGTAATAGGTAATAGGTAATAGGTAATAGGTAATAGGTAATAGGTAATAGGTAATAGGTAATAGGTAATAGGTAATAGGTAATAGGTAATAGGTAAT
>NZ_LVIA01000071.1:0-2584 GCF_001596805.1 Halomonas sp. KX33721
CGCGACAAGCGAGTGTTGCGCCTGATCCGAGGCTATCTGGAAGCCGGGATGTTCCAGGACGGCCTGGCCGCGCCACGCCGGCAGGGCACGCCCCAGGGTGGGCCGCTGAGCCCACTGCTAGCGAACATCCTGCTGGATGACGTGGACAAGGAGCTGGAACGCCGCGGTCACCGCTTCTGCCGCTACGCCGACGACCTGCAGGTATACGTCAGGAGTCAGCGAGCGGGTGAGCGCGTCATGGCCAGCCTGAGTGATTTTCTCGGGAGCTCACTCAAGCTCACGGTCAATCGCGCCAAGAGCGCAGTGGACCGCCCCTGGAACCGGGGGTACCTGGGCTACACGCTGACCCGGCACAAGCGGCCGAAGCTGACGCTGGCCAAGGCCAGCCTGCAGCACCTGATGCAGCGTGTCCGCGAGATCCTCAAGCGTGGCAGGGGGCGCAACATACGGCGCGTGATCGAAGAGTTGACCCCGGTCCTACGGGGCTGGGCCAGCTACTTCAGCCTCGTCGACGTGAAGCGCCCGTTGGAAGCGCTGGATCAATGGATGCGACGCCGACTACGTTGCGTGATCTGGCGGCAATGGAAGCGCCCACAAACCCGGCGCCGGAAACTCCTGGCACTGGGTCTGGACGAGCAACGTGCCTGGAAGTCAGCGGGAAATGGTCGAGGCCCTTGGTGGAACGCCGGAGCGTCGCACATGAATCAGGCCCTGCCACGGAAGTGGTTCGACCGTCTGGGTCTGATCTCGGTACTCGATACGGTAAGATGGCTTAGTCGTTCTTCATGAACCGCCGTGGTACGGAACCGTATGCCCGGTGGTGTGGGAGGGCGCCGGGGGTGACCCCGGCCCCTACCCGATTGTCTACGGCAATTGGCTGGCTGCCTTGGCATCACCGTGTAGAATGAGAAGAGATCACTTTTCGTGTGACTTCACTTCAAATGGATGACACTTATGACCCAGGATGCTCGCGACCAAGAGCACGAAAATACGCAGCCTTCCGATACGTCGGCCAGCGGTGAATCACCCCAGCAAACATCAGGTAGTGATGATGCTGTCGGCAATGAAGACCTAGCTACCGCGTTCTTGCGGGAAACCGAGGTCGTTGAAGAGGCCGTGGAGGATGGCAAGAAGATCCGCCGTAAAGGCATCTACCTCTTGCCTAACTTATTCACTACCTCTGCGCTCTTCTCTGGCTTCTTTGCGGTTGTGGCTGGGATTAACGGTGAGTTCACATCCGCAGCGGTCGCCATTTTCATTGCTATGGTGCTAGATGGCTTAGATGGCCGAGTTGCCCGGATGACCAATACTCAAAGCGAGTTTGGCGCGGAGTATGACAGTCTTGCCGATATGATCTCGTTTGGCATGGCGCCTGCACTGGTTGCCTTTACCTGGATTTTGCAAGACATCGGTAAAACCGGTTGGGTGGTCGCGTTTCTGTATGTGGCTTGTGCCGCGCTGCGCTTAGCACGATTTAATGTACAGATTGGTAGTGTCGATAAAAAGTGGTTTATCGGTTTGCCCAGCCCGTCTGCAGCGGCGCTGGTTGCTGCCAGCGTATGGACGTTCCATAGTTTTGATGCCGATGCATTTGGCTTCAAGCTGTTGATGCTCGTCGTAGTAGGTGCGGCAGGTATTTTGATGGTCAGTAACATCCGCTACTACAGTTTTAAGGATCTGGACTTCAAAAAGCCCGTACCTTTCGTTGTACTGTTGGCGGTAGTGCTTGGGTTCGTGATGATCTCCGTCGAGCCTTCGGTCATGCTGCTGCTGCTATTTGCGGCTTACGTCTGTTCAGGTCCTGTTCTGGCCGTTATGCGCAAAGCAAAACCCAAGCGCTGAACTTTTTTGAAACTTTTTCACATTAGCTCTTGCCAACCCGGTCGCGAATCCGTAAAGTACGCATCCGCTGCCGGGGACGCCAAGCGTTACCAGCGGTGAAGGAGGTTGAAAACCTCTGGTTTGTCAGGAAGTTAGAGCCGTCTTGTTGTTTAGATCGCTCGCTTCACTCGCTGAAAACAGCGGTTGACAAACACCAGGAAGTGCGTAGAATACGCCTTCCTCGCTGAGGCAACACGGTTCAGGTCACCGAGCCCGTCACAGCGAACTCAAGAAAGTTGCTCTTTAACAATTTGATCAGGTAATTCATGTGGGCGCTTGCCGATGAGGGTGAATCATCACCCAATATCAAGGCAAGCGAACACCAAGATACTCTTCGGAGTATCGCAGTGAATTCGTTTGAACCTTGAGCCAAGTTTGATCCGCTTTTGTTGCCTTCGGGCAGCGAGTAAGGATCGCATTGATCTTAAACTGAAGAGTTTGATCATGGCTCAGATTGAACGCTGGCGGCAGGCCTAACACATGCAAGTCGAGCGGTAACAGATCCAGCTTGCTGGATGCTGACGAGCGGCGGACGGGTGAGTAATGCATAGGAATCTGCCCGATAGTGGGGGATAACCTGGGGAAACCCAGGCTAATACCGCATACGTCCTACGGGAGAAAGGGGGCTCCGGCTCCCGCTATGGGATGAGCCTATGTCGGATTAGCTAGTTGGTGAGGTAACGGCTCACCAAGGCCACGATCC
>NZ_LVIA01000072.1:0-2348 GCF_001596805.1 Halomonas sp. KX33721
GCGCGACTTCCCGCTTATGCCTGTCGGATTTACGTCATGGCGTTCCGTGCAAGTATCGGGCTTTGGTGATGCGTGCCACCTCACCCCGCCATGACGCCTCGTATCCGCTTCCTGTTCGTCAGGCCAGCGTTTTGCCTCGGGCTGCCTTCAGATTCTCCCTCGCGGGAGACACCCTTGCCGTCGGCTAGCACTTCCCCTTGCCGGGCGTGCAGGGGACTTTCACCCCCAAGTCATTCCAAGGCACCACCCTTGGAAACAGCGCCAGTCAGGCGCTGCGCGCCATGCCTGGCGCACAGGCAGAGCGCCCCGCCGGGAAACCGGCGGGGGCGCTGTCGTTGGCGACCCTCTCAGCCTCGGCGCGGGCTCAGTCGAAGGCGTCGGTGACCGCCCCGGTGCTGGCGGAGCTGACGGTCTTCGCGTACTTGGCCAGCACCCCGCGAGCGTAGCGCGGCGCCGGCTGCTGCCAGGCGGCGCGACGGCGCGCAAGCTCCTCGTCGGAGAGGTCGACGTCGATGGTGTCGGCCTCGGCGTCGATGGTGATCCGGTCGCCATCCTCCACCAGGGCCAGGGGGCCGCCGTCGAAGGCCTCCGGCGTGACGTGGCCCACCACGAAGCCGTGGCTGCCACCGGAGAAGCGCCCGTCGGTGATCAGCGCCACCGAGCCTCCGAGCCCCCGGCCCATGATCGCCGAGGTGGGGGTGAGCATCTCGCGCATGCCGGGCCCGCCCCTTGGCCCCTCGTAGCGGATCACCACCACGTCGCCGGCGGTCACGGTGCCGTCGTTGATGCGCGCCTGGGCCTCCTCCTCGGAGCCGAACACCCGGGCGGTGCCGGAGAAGCGGGTGCCCTCCTTGCCGGTGATTTTGGCCACCGCCCCCTCCGGGGCCAGGTTGCCGAAGAGGATGCGCAGGTGGCTCTCCGCCTTGAGGGGCGCATCCAGCGCCGCGATGATCTTCTGGTCATCGGGATAAGTGGCGACATTGGCCAGGTTCTCGGCGAGTGTCTTCCCGGTCACCGTCAGGCAGTCGCCGTGCAAGAGGCCGGCGTCGAGCAGGGTCTTCATCAGCGGCTGGATGCCGCCGATGGCGACCAGCTCGCTCATCATGTAGTGGCCGCTGGGGCGCAGGTCCGCCACTACCGGCACGCGCTTGCCGATGCGGGTGAAGTCCTCCAGGGCGAGCTCCACCCCGACGGTGCGCGCCATGCCGATCAGATACAGCACCGCGTTGGTGGAGCCGCCCAGCGCGATCACCACGGTGATGGCGTTCTCGAAGGCCTCCCGGGTCATGATGTCGGAGGGCTTGATGTCGCGCTCGAGCAGCGCGAGCACCGCCGCCCCCGCCGCCTCGCAGTCCTCGAGCTTGTCGTTGGAGACGGCGTTCTGCGCAGAGCTGCCCGGCAGGCTCATGCCCAGCGCCTCGATGGCCGAGGCCATGGTGTTGGCGGTGTACATGCCACCGCAGGAGCCCGGCCCGGGGATCACCGTCTCCTCGATCTGCTTGAGCTCGATCAGGTCGATGTCGCCGCGGCTGTGGGCGCCCATGGCCTCGAACACCGAGACGATATCGGTGTGGCCCTTGCCGGGGAGTATCGTGCCACCGTAGACGAAGACGCTCGGCCGATTCAGCCGCGCCAGCCCCATCAGGCAGCCCGGCATGTTCTTGTCGCAGCCGCCGATGGCCACCAGGCCGTCGAAGCCCTCGCAGCCGGCCACCGTCTCGATGGAGTCGGCGATCACCTCCCGGGAGACCAGCGAATACTTCATGCCCTCGGTGCCATTGGCGATGCCGTCGGAGATGGTGATGGTGTTGAAGATCACCCCCTTGCCGCCGGCGGCATCGGCGCCGTCCCGGGCATGCTCGGCCAGCTCGCCGATATGGCTGTTGCAGGGCGTGACCATGCTCCAGGTGGAGGCGATGCCCACCTGGGGCTTGGCGAAGTCCTCATCACGAAAGCCCACCGCGCGCAGCATGGCGCGGCTGGCCGCCTTCCCGGGGCCGTCCACCACCTTGGCGGAGTGGCGGCGGCGGGGGTCCTTGGGGGTGTCGCTCATGGCGGGGCTCCTTGTGAAGATGGGGTAACCCTCAGAGGGTGGACCTCGAGCCCCGGGCTGTCCATAGCCGCCGGCCTGGCTAGTCGGCGAGCCCCAGCTTGTTCCAGCGGTAGCTGAACTGGCGAGGCGTCAGCCCCAGCAGCTGGGCGGCACGGGTCTTGTTGCCCCCGCTGCGCCGCAGGGCGTGGCAGAGCGCCTCGGGGCTGTGGGAGGTAGCCGGCACATAGGGGCGTACGTCGGCGACCGTCGCGGTGGCGCCCGGAAAGGGGCCCCCGCCCTCCCCCGGCAGCGGCCC
>NZ_LVIA01000008.1:0-84507 GCF_001596805.1 Halomonas sp. KX33721
CCTCTACGTACTGCACCACAAGCACTGGGTCAGCGAAATGCTGCGCGCCATCGACAAAGAGCGCAGTCAGTTTATCGCCACCGCGACCGCCTAAGCGCCCGATGCCTAAAGAAAGGAGAGAAAGGCCATGAGTATCAGCTATCACGACATCCAAGCCTTTTTATACCGCGAAGCCCGTCTGCTGGACGACCGCGAGTGGGACGAATGGCTCACGCTGTATCACAAAGACGCCGAGTTCTGGATGCCGGCCTGGGACGACGACGACCAGCTCACCCGCGACCCCCATAGCGAGATCTCCCTGATCTACTACCCCAACCGCGAAGGGTTGGAAGACCGGGTGTATCGCATCAAGACCGAGCGTAGTGGTGCCAGCACACCGGAGCCGCGCACCACGCATCAGGTAACGAACCTTGAGGTCTTGTCGCAGGAAGGAGACACGGTTGCGCTGCGGTTTAACTGGCACACGTTAAGTCACCGCTACAAAAAGACCGACAGCTTTTTTGGCACCTCGTTTTACACCCTGGACGTGTCGGGCGAGCGCCCGCTGATCACACGAAAGGTCGTGCAGCTAAATAACGACTACATCCATCAAGTTATTGATGTGTATCACGTTTGAGAACTAGCGGTGAAGACAAGGATGTCGCTTATCGTGCTTTTTATAAAACAGAAGCACGTTGGAAATAACAATCTAAAACAAAACAATCCTGGTGAAAATATAATGAAAACTTTCAAAAAGACTTCCCTCATTACGTTGCTGGGTACTACAGCCGCTTTGTCAGCAATGAGCGTTTCAGCTAATGAAGACCCTGTAAAACTTGGCTTAATGCTACCTTATTCAGGTACCTATACCGCCCTTGGAGAAGCCATCACTAACGGCCTGAAGTTGGCCATTGAGCAAGAAGGTGGCCAGTTAGGTGGCCGTGATGTGGAGTACATTGAACTTGATTCAGAGGCTGACCCTTCCAAGGCACCTCAGAACATGAGCCGTTTGGTCAATGGAGATAATGTTGACTTCGTAATCGGCCCGGTTCACTCCGGGGTTGCAATGGGAATGTTGCGTGTTGCCAAACAGACTGGCGCTATCACCATCATTCCGAACGCAGGGTTGGGTGCCGCCACCAATGAGCTGTGCATGCCGAATGTGTTCCGCACTTCGTTCAGCATGTGGCAAGACAGCTATCCAATGGGCAAGGTGGCGTACAATCAAGGGCATCGAAAAATTGTCACCATTACATGGGATTACGCTGGGGGCAAAGAAGACCTGGCTGGCTTTGAAGAGGCTTTCACCGCTGAGGGTGGCGAAATCGTTCAGCAGATTTTGGTGCCATTCCCAAGCACCGAGTTTCAGAGCTACCTAACCCAGATTGCCAGCCTAGAGCCGGATGCCGTCTACACCTTCTTTGCTGGCGGCGGCGGTGTCAGCTTCGTTAGAGATTATGCTGCAGCAGGGTTAAAGGAGAGCATACCCCTGCTGGGTTCAGGTTTCCTAACTGAAGGTAACTTGGAAGCGCTGGGCGAGGCGGGTGAAGGGGTAATGACGACGCTGCATTACGCTGAAACCCTCGAAAATAACGCCAATCAGTCTTTCTTGACCGCCTACGAGAATGCTTACGGAGAAACGCCTGATACCTATGCCGTGCAAGGTTACGACACAGGTATGATGCTGGCACAGGCGCTTAGCGTGCTGGGTGGTGATACGTCTGATCGGGAGCGTTTGATCGATGTGTTGGCCAACGTGCAACTGGCTAGCCCCCGTGGCCCGCTCAGCTTCTCTGCTTCCCATCATCCTATCCAGAATGTCTATCTGCGCGAGATTCGCGACGGCAAACATGAGGTCGTCAGTATCGCTGCTGAGAATCTTGAAGTCCCTGATGACGCTTGCCAGATGTAACGGCTTATCGCATCACCTTGGGGCGGGTATAGCCCGCCCCTCACTCGGATTCTCGGAGGGATCGTATGGATCTCGCATTTTTTTAGCGTACAGCTTTTGAATGGATTGCAGTACGGGTTGCTGCTGTTTTTGATCGCCAGTGGGTTAACACTGATTTTTGGCATTATGGGCATCATTAATCTCGCCCATGGTGCCATGTACATGATTGGTGCCTATTTGGTGTATGACCTGACTCTGCGCTTTGGCAATTTCTGGCTGGCCATGTTGGCGGCCATCCCCATCGCGATTGCCCTGGGGCTCATCATTGAGCGCTTGTTTCTCGATACGCTTTACAAGCGTGACCATCTGTACCAGGTCCTGCTGACCTTCGGGCTGATTTTAGTGCTTAACGAAGCACAGCGAATGATCTGGGGAGGCGATGTGCATCGAGTGCCGGTACCCGCACCATTTGACGCCAGCATCCCACTGACCGACAACCTTCAGTACTCGGTCTACCGACTCTTTGTGATGGGCGTCTGCTTGGCCTTGGCCGGGGTGATCTATGGGGTGATTCGGCATACGCGCCTGGGCATCATCATTCGTGCTGGGGCTGTCAATCGCGACATGGTGGAAGGGCTGGGGATCAATGTTCGTACTCTTTTTACGCTCATCTTCAGTGTTGGTGTGGCGCTGACAGCCTTTGCGGGCATGATCGCCGCACCACTCACCTCTATTGCGCCGGGCATGGGCGACAGCATTTTGATCACGTGTTTTGTGGTTGTGGTCATCGGCGGGATTGGTTCCATTAAAGGGGCATTTTGGGGCGCCATTATCATTGGCATGGCCACCACCTTTGGGGCGGTGCTCATCCCCAGTCTCGCCAGCATGGTGATCTATCTGATCATGGCGGCGGTTTTACTGGTGAAACCGCGCGGTCTTTTCGCGTGAGGAGAATAAGCAATGTTACATAGATACCCCAAGCGCGTTGCCTACATCATGCTGGCATTGACGGCGCTGGTAGCTACTTTCCCGCTTTGGGGAGTGGCCGTGTTCGGCAGCCAAGCTAACTTCATGTTAGAGAAGCTGACGTTGATGCTGATTCTGGCTCTGTTTGCGATGAGCCTGGATCTGTTAGTGGGCATCGTAGGCCTAGTAAGCCTCGGGCATGCGCTCTTTTTCGGTTTAGGAGCTTACACGCTGGCCTTGGCCAGTCCTGATTTTAGCCCAGCGTCTATGTGGTGGATGTTACCACTGGTCATAGGCGTCTCGGCCTGCGTTGGGCTAATAGTAGGCATCTTGGTCATTCGTACTAAAGGCATCTTCTTTATTATGACGACCCTGGCATTTGGCCAGATGCTTTACTACTTCATTAGCACTTCCCAGTTTGCGGGTGGAACCGACGGTGTCTTTATTATGTTCCGACCCAGCCTCGCAATAGGCGATACCACGCTGGTGGATCTGGATAACCCTTACAGCTTCTTTTACTTCTGCCTGGGAATGCTGCTGGTCGGGTATCTCTTTCTACGCTGGCTGACCCGTTCCTATTTCGGCCAGGTGCTGGACGGTATTCACGACAACGAGCACCGCATGCAGGCCCTAGGCTATGCCACCAGTGGCTACAAATTGATTGCCTTTGTGATTGCCGGGGTCATGGCAGCCATTGCTGGCATGTTGGCGGCGATGCAGTACGGTTTCGCCAACCCGGCTCAGCTTGGCTGGCACACCTCTGGCGAAGTGTTAATGATGCTGATTTTAGGCGGCATGGGTACCATTTTTGGCCCCATCCTAGGCGCTTTTGCTTACGAGATACTGCTGTTTGTCTATGAACACGCCACAACGCACTGGCCGATCCTGATGGGCTTGACGATTATCGTCGCTGTCTTGGTTCTCCCTCGAGGTATTGCAGGTGTGATGATAGCGCCCCCCTGGCAACGCAAACGCACTACGGTTTCTAGCAACGAGGACGAGACAAAACAAGCATCTTCAGTCTCCGCTCAACCCGCTACACAGAGTAAGGGGGACTAAACCATGCGCAATGATATCGTCTTAGCCACCCAGGGCCTGACCCGTCGTTTTGGTGGTCTGGTCGCCGTCAACGACGTTGATTTTGATGTAAAAGCTCACGAGATACATGCCATCTTGGGACCGAATGGAGCTGGAAAAAGCACGCTGATCAATTTGCTTTCTGGCGAGATTCCACCCTCGGAAGGCGAGGTGCTATATCAACAGCAACCGATTCAAGGCAAAAATGCGCGTCAGATCGCACGCCTAGGTATCGGTCGCAGCCATCAAAAGACCAATATATTCCCCCGCCTTACATGCCTGCAAAACTGTGAGCTCGCAGCGCGTATTCATCTGGGCGGTGTGTTTGGCAGTTGGCGTTCACGGCATACCGCTCGACAGGTGAGCGAGCGGGCTCAAGAGGTACTGGAGACCTGTCAGCTGAACCATCGGGCGCATACGACCGCCTCGGACATGAGCTACGGTGAACAGCGCCAGCTCCAAATTGCCATGGTACTAGCAACTGCTCCGACACTAATGCTGTTGGATGAGCCGATGGCAGGCATGGGGCGTGAAGAGACTGCCCAGGTCACGGAGCTGCTCGCCAGTTTGACCGACCGCTACACCCTGGTGCTGATTGAGCACGATATGGACTCGGTCTTCCGCTTGGCCGACCGTATCACGGTCATGGTCGATGGCTGTGTGCTAGAAAGTGGCCCAACGGAGCAGATACGTAACAGTGAGAAAGTCCGTGATGTCTACCTGGGACGCCATGATGAGGGGGCAACCGCATGACCACAAACGCTACAGAGACGCCCTTGATTGATGCCCGAGGGCTGCATACCTACTACGGCGAAAGCCATGTATTGCATGGGGTCGATTTGACCCTAATGCCCGGAGAGACCCTCAGCCTGCTGGGCCGTAATGGCATGGGCAAGACCACCACGTTGAAGTCTATCCTCGGCTTTGTACCGCCACGCCGGGGGGAAGTCTTTATCAAGGGTGTGTCAACCGCGAAGCGTCGTCCCTGGCAGCTGATGCGTCAAGGGATCGGATACGTGCCGGAAGGGCGTGGGATATTCCCCGGCATCAGCGTGCGTGAGCACCTCATCATGGCGGCGCGCCCCAATGAGCGGGGAGAGACCCCCTGGACCATGGAGCGAGTTTTGGACACGTTTCCGCGCTTGGGGCAGCGCATTAATCATGATGGAGCGCTGTTGTCAGGCGGAGAGCAGCAGATGCTCTCGATTGGTCGCGCACTAACGACGAACCCAGATCTGATGATTCTCGATGAGGCAACGGAAGGGTTAGCGCCGCTGATCCGTGATGAAATCTGGAAGATCATTCGTACGATTAAGGCGACGGGCATTTCGACCATCATTGTCGATAAGAATATCGATAACCTGCTGGAAGTAGCCGAAAAACAATTACTGCTAGTCAAGGGTGAAGTGATGTACAGCGGCGATTCTCAGGGGCTAAAAAACAACCCTGCGCTCCTGGAAACTCACCTAGGCGTTGCCTGAGAAGAGAGCCCGGCAAGCCAATACTTGTCGGGCTATTGATGGCAGGCAGTGCAATTCAATGGCACTAGGAAGTTTGTTGCATGCAATTACATAAGGATTGGTCGGTTCCCGCGATCACCGCAGGCTTTGTGGCAGTGCTGGTCTCGTACTCTGGCCCGCTGGCTATCTTTTTTCAGGCGGCTCAGAGCGCTGACATCTCAAACACGATGATGACCTCTTGGGTCTGGGCCATCTCTATTGGGGCTGCTGTCTCGGGTATCTTGCTGAGCCTGTGGCTGAAAGTACCGGTCGTGACTGCCTGGTCTGCTCCGGGCACTGCCTTGCTGGTCACCCTATTTCCGGGATTATCTCTCAATGAAGCAGTGGGGGCGTATCTGACGGCAGCGATGATCATTTTCGTGATCGGTATAACGGGCTCTTTTGACCGTATTATCCAGATGATTCCGCCCGGCATTGCCAGTGCCATGATGGCGGGCATCCTATTTCAATTCGGTATTGGCGTCTTCGTTTCATTGGAAAGTGTGCCAGCATTGGCGATTGGTATGTTGATTGCCTACTTGGTATTTAAACGGCTAACACCGCGTTACAGCCTAGTACTGCTATTGGTGGTCGGCGTTGCCTTGGCGGTCTTATTAGAAGGTGCAAGTTTGGAAGGGGTTGCAGTGGAGTTTGCGCAGCCGCAGTTCATCCGTCCGGAGTGGACGTGGAACGCTACCTTGAGCTTGGCTATACCTTTGGTCTTGGTCAGTCTAACGGGGCAGTTCTTGCCCGGCATGGCCATTCTGCGTACCTCAGGCTATTCAACACCAGCTAAGCCAATTGTTACTGTGGCTAGTCTAACATCTTTCGGGACGGCCTTTTTCGGCGGTATTACCACTGTGATCGCCGCGATTACAGCAGCTATCTGTACCAGTAAGGAGGCTCATGAAGACCCCGATAAGCGTTACGTCGCAGGTGTAGCAAATGGAGTGTTCTATCTAGTTGGTGGCATTTTTGCGGGCACCATTGTGGCGCTATTTACCTCCTTGCCTAGCGAATTTGTTGCGGTACTTGCAGGCTTAGCACTGATTGGCGCTATCAGTAGCAATATCAGCGCGTTCGCTGCCGAGAAAAGCCATTTAGAGGCCTCTGTGATGACGTTCATTGCCACGGCATCGGGAATCAGTTTTTTAGGTCTTGGTTCAGCTTTCTGGGGAGTGATCGTTGGAGCGCTGGCGTATAACTTGCTGCACCGGCGTTTCACCCTACTTAACCACAAGGCTTAATAACAATAAGGACTGCTTAAACAGTCTTTGGAGAATAACTATGCATAATATAGTGGTTGCTATTGATGACAGCGAGTACTCACTGAACGCTGTAGAGTTTGGACAACGTCTCGCATCGCAGCTGGGCATAGAGGTAAAGGCTATCTCTGTGGTGCCAGAGCAAGATGCGGTAGCTTCACGCCGTGCTACGCTGAAAACACGCTTTGAGGCCCACCAACTCCATAACATAGCTATTGATGTTGTCGTTCATGACAGCGCTAAAGCTTACCTTGGTCAGCTTGCCAGTCGCGAGGATACAGGAGTGTGCATGATGGCACACGGGCGGCGCCCTGTACCGGAGATGCTGATCGGCAGCGTAACGGCAGGCGTTGTGCGGCGCTCTCAGCGGCCGGTGTTTCTGTGCGGGCCGCGCTATAATAACCGTCTTCACCAGCAAGTTGACGTATTGGCTGTTTGCGTTGATGGTTCTACGCTATCCGAACAAATACTGCCCTATGCCGCAGCGCTGGTGAAGCGATTAGGAGCGCGCTTACAGCTGCTTCAGGTAATAGATACGTTTGCTGTTAGCAAACCAACGTCGTTAGGTCATACCGACGTGTTAGAGTCGGCCTATTTGGCTGAATTGGCACGCCGTGTTGAAAGCGAGCAAGCGCTTGAGGTTGACTGGGAAGTGCTCCATGGCGATCCGGCTGACTCTATCGTGAATTACTTAGCAGATAGCCACAATACCATGCTGGCCATGACCACCCATGGCCGTAGTGGTATCACTCAGGTAGTCACAGGAAGCGTTAGCCATGAGGTCGTCCATGAAGCTCCTTGTCCGGTCGCTGTGCTCCGACCTTAAAACAGAACATTTCCACAATTATGGATACCGGCCTGAGCGCCGGTTTTCAACCAGCACATCTAAAATAGCATTGGCTGTTTGCATGAGGTGAGAAGGCTTTTCACCACGACGGCGGCTACATATAACAGGTGATGTGATACTGCTATCCGCTAGCGGTACATAGGTAATACCATCTCGCTGAACACGCTTGACCTGTTCTGGTACGAGTGTAATGCCTATACCTGAAGCTACTAGGCTCAGAGCGGTTTGTACTTCATTCGCTTCCTGAACAACCTGTACTTTCAGCCCCCTTCTACGAAAAATACCCAGCACCATATCAGCTAAGCTCGGGCGTGGCTTGGCTGGGAAGAGAATGAGAGGGTAGCAGGCCAGCTCTTCACAGCTTGGGGCTGTGCCTTCAAGTGGGTGCCCGCTGGGTAAAGCAGCAATAATTGGCTCATCGAAAAGAATTTCTTGCTCTACGTCTGGGTCATCAATCCGTATACGGCCAAACCCCATATCGATCCGACCTGCCTTCAAAGCCTGAATTTGCTGAACTGTCGTAAGCTCTGCTAAAGATAACTCGACATTGTCCATTTGTCGCAAGTCGCGAACCAGCATGGGAAGCTGACCGTAAAAGACGGAAGGAACAAAGCCAATACCAAATAGTTGACGCTTGTTACGGGCCATATGCCGTGTAGCTTCAATGGTGACTTCGACCTTTTCGAGTATCTGGATGGCGTGTTGCTGGAAGAAGATTCCAGAAGGAGTTAACTGTAGCCCTCGTGAGTTACGTTCGAAAAGCTCTGTACCCACCTCTTGTTCTAGCTGCTTGATTTGGCGAGACAGCGGAGGCTGAGACATGTGCAGCCGTTCAGCGGCACAGGTGAAGTTGAGCTCTTCGGCAACAACGCAGAAGTATCTGAGGTGGCGTAGTTCCATGATACCTCCAGAGTATAGTCAGTTATTCAAATAATATTGGAATTGTTGTATGAGAGGCCACAAGCTATCGGCTGTATGGTTTTAATACATAACTGTTTGGAATACTTAAAAAGTATAGCCTACCAGTTTTAAGAAACAAAACGCCTAATGCTTTAGTTGAATAGGAGACGAGGCCCTTATGTATACACGTATTTTGGTTCCCATAGATGGCTCTGCTCATGCACAGCATGCCCTGCGGATTGCTTGCCAGTTATTAGATAGCAACGATGCAACACTCCATCTACTGCATGTGCCCGAATCACTGATGTATGCAGCCACCTTGGTATGGGGGCTTGGTGCCGTTAATGCGGAAGCTTCCAATGCTGAGCGGGAAAAGTTGGGCAACGAGCTTTTAGAGCAAGCAGCAAAATCAGCCAAAGAGCATGGTGCTCAGCATGTGGAAAAGCAGCTTATCAACGGCGATCCAGTACGGGTGATATTAGCGACTGCAGAGGAGTGTGGAGCTGATGCCATTGTTATGGGGAGCCGTGGGCTAAGCGATTTAGGCGGGGTTGTAATTGGTAGTGTTTCACACAAAGTGAGCCACCTCGCTAAGTGCCATGTCATTACCGCAAGCCAGTAGCGCGCAACAACCAAATTGCGTCAACACTAAAAAAGGGTGCCCAATGATAGGCACCCTTCCTTAAGTTTAGAGCATAAGGTTAACGCTCGAAGATAGCGGGTTAGGCGCTTTTCTTCTGGTTTTCCTTCTGATCAACGGTTTTACCTTTCTGGTCGCTCTGCTTGCTGTCACTGGCGTCGCTGGGTTGGGGCAGCGATGGCAGAGATTTGGCTAGCATATCAACACTGTGACGATAGTAGAGCTGGCTCTTGTTGTGCTCGCCTAGGCTTGCGTAGAGGCGAGCAAGCTCGGCACACACTTCGCCATTGGGGCGCTGGCGCTGGCTGGCTTCAAAGTATTCCAGCGCTTTTTCCCACTGGCCAACACGTAGTGACAGGCGTCCACAGGCGAGCAGCAGCTCGGGGTCGTTGGGGCGCTCTTGTAGCCACTTTTCGGCCTTGGCGAGCTGGCGAGCGGCATCGACATTGAGCAGGCCGTAGCGCTTGACCAAGCGGGCGTCCCAGTGGTTATCCAGTGAGTGGTTCAGCAGACGCTCGGCAATCGGCTCTTCGTTGGCATGTAGCAGTGCCTCGGTATAGAGCACGATCAGCTCGGTATTGCCGCGCAGGTAGTCGGGCATATCCGCCCACAGCCCGCGAACCCGTTCGATATTGGTAGGGTTCTTCGCTTCGAAGATGATCAGCTCGCGATACGCTTTGAGTTCCAGCTGTTCGCGCTCTTGCTGGGTAATCAGCTTCTGCGCGGCCAGACGTGGAATCAGGCGGCGCAGGCCTTCCCAGTCGTTGACGCTCAGGTGTACCTGCTTCAAAAGCTTCAGTACCTGCGGGTGATTGGTGAGCTGCTTATCCAGGCGAGTGAGAATTGCCAGAGCCTCTTCCGGCTGCTGACGGTCAATCATCAGCTGCGCCTGCATCAGGCCAACGGCGGTATCCGCACCGTCGGTGGTCAGCTGGGCCTGGTTCAGATGCTCCTGGGACTTCTCGTGGTCGCCCTGATAGTGGGCTGCCAGCGCGGCCGATAGGTAGTTCACCAGCGGTGTGCTGGAGTCGTCGGCGGCGCGCACCAAGGTTTTCTCGGCTTTTTTCCAGCGGCCTTCGGTGAGTGCCACCAATCCACGCACGGTGCGTTTCATGGCGCGACGGTTACGGGCGCGGCTATTCCAGGTACGGAAGCGACCAACCGGGCGAATAATGCCGGTAAGCAGGCGTAGCGCGAAGTGCAGCACAATAAAGGCACCCAGCAGCAGCACCAGACCAAACCAGAACGAGGTTTGAACCGAGGTGTCGCCCACTCGAATCAGCCAGTAACCGGGCACTGACATCATCAGGTGCCCAAAGAGCGCGCCAACCGCAAGGCCCGCGACGATCAACAGGATGAGTTTTCTCATGCATCACCTCCATCCTGACGACGCGACTCGAAACGGTTGTCGATGAAGCTGGCCAGCGCTTGCTGTGAGGCGCTGATATCCGGCAGCTCGGGCTTTACTTCGGCCTGCTTCAGCTCTTGAAGGCGGGCTATGACGCTCTGGGTCTCTGCACGCTCGGTGTCGTAGTAGCCGTTCAGCAGCTCCAGGGCTTTGTCGATGCTCGCTTCGTACAGCTCGGGCTCCTCTTTGAGCAGCGCTAGCTGAGACTGCTCGAGAATCAGGCGCAGGCTCTGGCGCAGGTAGGACTCCTGCTCCGGCGTGATCAACGCTTCCAGCGCTTCATCGTGCTGACGAATGACCACGAGATCTTTTAGCTCTTCACCGAAGCGGGCGAGCTGGCGCTGGAAAGTGCCGGTAGGCGGCTGCTCAATGCTCGACGTCACGGCGCGCTCTTCGATCTCTTGAGATAGGCGCAGACCCGCTACGCGCTCTTGCTGGGCATTCAGAGCTAAGTAAATGCCTGTGCGGTCCACTTGAGGAACGGCGTCCAGCGCGGCGAGCTCGTTGGCAATTTCACGACGCACGGGCGTTAGCGCCGGGTTATCGGCATCGGCCAGACGGGCATCGGCGGTGCGCAGCAGAGCGGCGGCACCTTCCACATCACCCTCCAGCTGCAGGCGCTGATTCGCCAAACGCAGCAAGTAGGCTGCTTCGGCGTGAAGCCAATCGCGCTCGTCGGTGTCCTGCTCTTGTGAGAGCTGCGTCAGCACCTCGTCCAGCGTGCTGTTGATGTCGCTGCGATAGCTATCCAGCTCGCTGCGCAGTTCGCTCACGGTACTCTCCAGCGCTTGGCTTCGTTCGGCTTCGCCCTCTTCGATCCGTGACTCAAGCTCGCTGACCGCTTGCTGGGAAGCGCTGTTTTGCGCTTGCTGGGCCAATTCGTCCAGGCGCTGCTGCTGACTATCCAGGCGCTGCCAGCCTTGCCAAGTGATCAGGCCCAGGGCGAGTGCCAGGATAATCACCAACGCGATGGCAAGACCGCCGCCTTTGCTGCCACCACTACCGGCTGTAGTGGCGGGCGGGATTGGCTTACCGGCACTGCCCGACGAAGCGGCTGGCTTGGTGTCGGCGGCGCTGTTCTTGGCGTCCTTAGTGTCCTTCGTGTCTTTCGTGTCCTTGGTGTTGCTAGCGGCGGACGTTTTGGCCGAGTCAGACGTCGGCCCGTTATTGCTCGCCGTGCCGGTTTGCGGTGCCGAAGAGGCACTGTTGCCACTCTTATGGCGGCGGCGCGAACGGCTATTTTTGGCCGCGTAAGAGGAGGAGACGCTGCCAGCAGTCGACTCGCTTTTCGCCGATGATGCCGTAGTATCGCTCGGTTGCGCGTTATCTTGGGATGCATCGGCAGACGTGTTGTTAACGCCTTCCTGCTCGTTTGGTTGTTTGCTCATCTGTCGCTAGCCCTTATTAAGTTCCTTGATCGACATCGGCACCCTATGGGTTGCAGGACCGATCCAACGCGGCCACCAGCGCAGCCGGCGTTGCTCCCGACGCCACCTTGAGGTCACAAAAACCCAGTTTACCGGCCAGTGTAGCTAAACGGTGACTGGAAACGATTAGCGGTTGGTTCAACGCTGCTGGACCACACCATTTTGCCAGATATTCAAGCAGTTCGCCGCTGGTGACGATGAGCGCCCGGTAGGCACCTGTGGCGAGGCGCTTTTGCATCGCTGGCGAAGGCGGCTGATAAACCCGCCGATAGACCGCCAGCCGGGTAATAGTGGCCCCGCGTGCCGCTAGAGTATCGGCGATCAGCGTGCGGCCGCCTTCTCCTGCCACCAGCAGTACTCGTTGATGTGCTAGGTGGCGAAGCGACGCTAGCGAAAGCAGCGCTTCGCTGGTGTCTTCACCCTGCTGGGGCGGAGGAATACGTACCCGAACCCCAAGCTGATCGAACAGTATGCTGGCAGTGCCCCGTCCAACGCTATAGTAATCAATACCGATAGGTAGCTGTGGCCAGTAGCGATCCAGCGCCTCGCTTAAACAGTAAGCGGCAAAGGGGCTGACCACCACTATCTTATGGTACTGATCAATATCCAACCAGACTTGGCGCTGCGTAGCATCTTCAGGCAGCGCTTCCAGATGCATCACGTCAAGCGACTCCACCCAGCCTTCGCTTGCCCGCAGGGCATCAGCCAGCGTTTCGCCCCGCTCCCCAGGGCGGCAAATCAGTACCGGCTGGCTCATACGTTGCGGCCGTAAACCTCTGCCAAGATATCGCCGGCGCCTTGATCCAGCAGCTCTTCGGCAATACGAATGCCGAGCGCTTCCGGCTCATGGATAGAGCCACGGCCCTCGGCACGCAGTACCTCGGTGCCCTCTGGGTTGCCCACTAGCCCGCGCAGCCACAGGGTATCGTTGGCTTTATCCAGTACGGCGTGCCCGGCAATCGGTACTTGGCAGCCACCTTCCAGGCGCGTGTTCATGGCGCGCTCGGCGCGCACGCGGGTGGCGGTATCCTGATCGTCCAAGGGGGCCAGTAGCGCAATCAATTCGGGGTCGTGCAAGCGACATTCGATGCCTAGTGCGCCCTGGCCGCAGGCGGGCAAGCAGATTTCAGGGGGCAGTGCTTGGGCGATTCGCGCATCGAGCCCCAGGCGCTGCAGGCCAGAGGTGGCCAGAATGATAGCGTCGAACTCGCCATCGTCGAGCTTCCCAAGGCGAGTCTGGACGTTGCCGCGCAGGTTGAGGATTTGCAGGTCCGGACGGGCTTCACGTATTTGTAGGCCACGACGTAGGCTGGCGGTACCGATGCGCGCACCTTCGGGCAGCTCGTCGATGCTGTTATAGTGGTTGGACACGAATGCATCGGTGGGGTCTGCCCCCTCTAAAATCACCGATAGCCCCAAGCCTTCGGGGAAGTGCATGGGTACGTCTTTCATGGAGTGAACGGCAATATCGGCGCGTCCATCCAGCATGGCGTCTTCAAGCTCCTTGACGAATAGCCCTTTGCCACCAATTTTGGAGAGAGGCGTATCGAGAATTTTGTCGCCTTTGGTGGAGAGGGGGACAAGCTCAACTTCCAGACCGCTATGTGCCGCCACCAAGCGGTCGCGGACGTACTCGGCCTGCCACATGGCCAACTGACTTTTACGCGTGGCGATGCGCAATTTAGTGATGGATGACACCTGATTCTCCCTTTGCCGCTGACACGGCGCGTCGAACTGTGATAGTTCTCATCATAAAGCACCCAGCCACACAGTAAAAATAACCGGCCGAATTTAGGGCCAGCGCTGAACGCGTTTAACGCCTGTTAGGAAATGCCATGCCCCCTGTTGAACCGCAAGGCAAGCTAGACCAATTCTTTCTGCTTTCGCAGGATTTGTTCTGCTGCATTGACTTTGCGGGCACGCTGCTCAGCATCAACCCAACCTTTGAGTCGTTACTGGGTTACCAAGCAGAAGCGCTGCTGGGTAGGCCCTGTGGTGTCGTGGTAGAGCCGCGTGATCATCCCGTTATCGAAGCAGCGTTGGCAAGGGTATGCCGGGGTGAAAAAATTAATGCCTTCGATATTTGTGCGTTAGCGGTAGATGGTAGGCGCGTTTGGTTGGAAGTGTCCGCTTCTGCCGGTGAGCAGGTGATTTATGTGATTGCCCGAGATATTTCTCGTCGCAAAGCGGTGGAAAAGCAGCTACGGCGTAATCAGCGGCTGTTCCGTATTGCCGGTGAGACAGCGCATATAGGCGGCTGGTATATGGATTTAGCGGTGGGGCTGCCGATCTGGTCGGAGGAGGTGTGCCGCCTTCACGATATGCCTGTTGGCCACCAGCCCACGCTGGAGGAGGCGATTGCTTTTTACACGCCAAGCTCTCGGTCGCGTATTCAAGCCGTGTTTACCAACTGCTGTGAGAAGGGGATAAGTTTTGACGAAGAGCTGGAGATTATTACCCAGCAGGGGCGACGGCGTTGGGTGCGAGTGATTGGCCGAGCGGTGCGCGATGAGCTAGGAAAAATTATTCAAGCTCAGGGCTCTACTCAGGATATTACCGAGCGCAAAGACACTGAACGGCAGTTGGCGCTGCTGGAGCGCAGCGTGGAGTCTAGCACCAATGGCGTGGTCATTGTGGATGCTCAGCGCCCTGATCTGCCGATAGTGTATGTGAACGCTGCCTTTGAGCGCATCACCGGCTACTCGCGAGAGGCCGCGCTGGGCCGCAACTGCCGTTTTCTACAAGGAATCGACACGGACCCTGCGACCCAGGTGCAATTGCGCAAAGGCATCAAAGAGCAGCGCGAGGTGCACGTGGTGATTCGCAACTATCGCCGTAACGGTGCGCCTTTCTGGAACGATCTTTATATCTCCCCGGTGCGCGATGAAGCTGGCGTAGTCACACATTTTATCGGCGCGCAAAACGATATTACTGCCCAGCGAGAGTATCAGGCCCAGCTGAGCCATAACGCCAATCACGATGCGCTGACCGGGCTGCCCAACCGGCTGTTGCTGGACCAGCGCCTTGCCCAAGGTTGTTTGTTAGCCAGGCGCTACCAGCGTTATTTAGCAGTGCTGTTCATTGATTTAGACGACTTTAAGCCAATCAATGACACCCTCGGCCATGAAGTGGGCGACTATATTTTGCTAGAGGTCGCCAAGCGCTTGGAGGAGGAGCTGCGCCCCTGGGACACCGTGGCCCGATTTGGCGGCGATGAGTTTATCGTACTGTTGCCGGATTTAGCCCACGAAGACGATGTCTTACAGGTGGTCGAGCGGCTGCTGGCACGAGTTTCGGCACCTTACTGGTATCGCAGCAACGAGCTAAGAATTACTGCCAGTATTGGGATTGCCACCAACGATGGCACTATTCAAACGCCGCGTCAGCTCATTCAGCAGGCCGACCTTGCCATGTACAAGGCCAAACGCAGGGGGCGCAACACCTTTCAGTGGTATACCGACGAACTTAACCGCAAGGTCACCGAGCGGGTGAATTTGCGCCATGCCCTGCAGCAGGCCATTGAGCAGGAGCAGTTTGAGCTCCATTACCAGCCGCAAATTCACCATAGTGGGCGGGTCGCTGGGGTTGAAGCGCTGATCCGTTGGTACCACCCAGAGCGTGGCAACATCCCGCCAGGGCAGTTTATTCCTTTGGCCGAGGATACCGGGCAGATTATCCCCATCAGTGAGTGGGTGATGGAAACCGCCTGCCGCGATGCGGTGGTGCTCAATGCCGAAAGCGCGACCCCCATCACCATGGCGATTAACGTATCACCCATGCAGTTTCAGCGCCCAGGCTTTTTAGACTCCGTAAAGCAGGTGCTGGCGCGTAGTGGCTTGCCCCCCGCGCTATTAGAGCTGGAGCTGACCGAAGGTGTGTTAATGGATAGCGCCGAACACACCATTCAGGCTTTACAGGCCCTGCGCCAACTGGGCGTGCACATTGCGCTGGATGACTTTGGCACCGGTTTCTCAAGCCTTAGCTATCTAAAACGCCTACCCATCAATAAGCTGAAGGTTGACCGCTCGTTTGTGGGCGATGTGGCCGTTGATTCCCGTGACGCCGCTATTGTAGAGGGTGTTGTCACCATGGCAGATAAGTTGGGACTCGAGGTGTTAATTGAAGGCGTTGAAACCGCCGAGCAGTTTCACTTCCTGCGTACCCTGCAGTGCGACCACTACCAAGGCTACTACTTTGCTCGTCCCATGGCCTTGAGTGCGCTGAAGGCATATTTGAAAACGCCGCTAGTAGTCGTTGCTAGCCAAGAATCTCCTGCCTCGTTATAAACACTGCCATAAAACGGCATGCCGCTCTACGCAGTGACTCTGGTACACTTTCTTTTAACGACTCCATTAGATTTGTCAGCAGGATATCTCTCCGATGAGCCAAGCTACGAACCAGTCTTGGGGCGGTCGCTTCAGCGAGCCCACCGATGCTTTTGTTGCACGCTTTACCGCGTCTGTGAACTTCGACCAGCGCCTAGCGCGCCAGGATATTCAGGGCTCGATTGCCCATGCCACCATGCTGGCGCGGGTGGGCGTGCTCACCGAAGAGGAGCGCGACGCCATTATTAACGGCCTGACCGAGATTCAGGGCGAGATTGATCGCGGTGAGTTCCAGTGGTCGGTACCGCTGGAAGACGTGCACATGAACATCGAAGCGCGCCTGACCGATAAAATCGGCATTACTGGCAAGAAGCTACACACTGGCCGCTCGCGCAACGACCAAGTGGCCACCGACATTCGCCTGTTCATGCGCGATGAAATCGACGTGATCGAAGCGGAGCTGACCCGTCTGCGTGACGGCATGATTGAGCTTGCCGAGCGGGAAGCCGACACCATCATGCCCGGCTTCACCCACCTGCAGACGGCACAGCCGGTCACCTTCGGCCATCATCTGCTGGCGTGGCAGGAAATGCTGGCCCGCGATCACGAGCGCCTGCTGGATTGCCGTAAACGGGTGAATGTGATGCCGCTGGGCTCCGCGGCGCTGGCGGGCACGACCTACCCCATTGACCGCCACGTGACCGCTGAGCTGCTCGGCTTTGATCGCCCGGCAGAAAACTCGCTGGACGCCGTGTCAGATCGTGATTTTGCAATTGAATTCACCAGCTTCGCCAGCATCCTGCTTATGCACCTGTCGCGGATGAGCGAAGAGCTCGTGCTGTGGACCAGTGCGCAGTTCAACTTCATCGACCTGCCCGACCGCTTCTGCACCGGCTCCTCCATTATGCCGCAGAAAAAAAAACCCCGACGTGCCTGAGCTGGTGCGCGGTAAAACCGGCCGTGTGTATGGCCATCTGATGGCGCTGCTGACGCTGATGAAGTCGCAGCCGCTGGCCTACAACAAGGACAACCAGGAAGACAAAGAGCCGCTGTTCGACGCCGTCGACACCGTGCGCGACTGTCTGAAAGCCTTTGCGGACATGGTGCCTGCCATTGAGCCGAAGAAAGAGAGCATGTACGAAGCGGCGCGGCGCGGCTTCTCCACCGCCACAGACCTGGCGGATTACCTGGTGCGTAAAGGCGTGGCCTTCCGTGATGCTCACGAGATCGTGGGTCTCTCCGTGGCCTACGGCCTGAAAACCAAGAAAGACCTCTCTGAAATGACCCTCGAAGAGCTCCAGCAGTTCTCCGATATCATTGAGCAGGACGTATTTGAAGTGCTGACGCTGGAAGGCTCGGTCGCTGCCCGCAACCACATTGGCGGCACGGCGCCTGACCAAGTGCGCGCCGCTGCAAACCGTGCGCGAGAAGCGCTGGCAGCCCTGAAAGGTGCGTCATGAAACGCAGTGCAATCACACTTAGCGCGCTGCTGATGGCCGCATTGCTGCTTGTTGGCTGTGGTCAAAAGGGGCCACTTTATCTGCCTGACGATACCAATGATTCGGCCGCCGAGCAGGAGGGGTAATGGATCACTTTAACTACCGCGATGGCGTGCTCTACGCCGAAGATGTGCCGCTAACGCAGCTGGCCGCCGAGCTGGGCACGCCCTGCTATGTCTACTCAAAAGCGACCTTTGAGCGCCATTTTCGCGCCTACACCGAAGCCTTGGGTGGCCACTCGCACTTAATCTGCTACGCGGTGAAAGCCAACTCTAACCTTGCCGTGCTGGGCCTTTTGGCCCGCATGGGGGCCGGGTTTGATATTGTCTCCGTGGGTGAGCTTGAGCGGGTGCTAAAAGCGGGCGGCGACCCCGCCAAAGTGGTGTTTTCTGGCGTGGCTAAGCAGCCCCATGAAATGGCGCGGGCGCTAGAAGTCGGCATCAAATGCTTTAACGTCGAGTCGCGCCCAGAGCTTGAGCGCCTGAATGCCGTGGCAGGTGAGCTGGGGAAAATCGCTCCGGTCTCGCTGCGCGTCAATCCTGATGTGGATGCGGGCACTCACCCTTATATCTCTACCGGCCTGAAAGATAACAAGTTTGGCATTCCGGTGGATGACGCGCTGGAGGTGTACCAACTGGCTGCCAGCTTGCCAAACCTGCGTGTGACGGGCCTGGATTGCCATATCGGCTCGCAGCTCACCGAAACCGCGCCGTTTCTAGATGCCCTGGAGCGCCTGTTGGTGCTGATGGAGCGCCTTCGCGAGCGGGACATCGAGATCGACCATCTGGATTTAGGCGGCGGCTTAGGCGTGCCCTACCGTGACGAGAAGCCACCCCAACCGTTCGATTACGCTAGCCAACTGCTGGCGCGCCTCTCCCGCTGGGAAGGCGGCGAAAAGCTCACGCTGCTGTTTGAGCCGGGTCGCTCTATTGCGGCCAACGCCGGGCTGATGCTCACCCGGGTAGAGTTCTTGAAACCCGGCGAGACCAAGAACTTTGCCATTGTCGATGCGGCCATGAACGACCTGATTCGTCCGGCGCTGTATCAGGCGTGGCAGGCGATTGTGCCGGTGGATACCCGCCAGCCTCGTGAGAGCGCCACCTACGACGTGGTCGGCCCTGTGTGTGAAACCGGTGACTTCCTGGGTAAAGAGCGTGAGCTTGCTATCGCCGAAGGCGATCTGTTGGCGGTGCGCTCCGCCGGAGCTTACGGTTTTGTGATGACGTCGAACTACAACAGCCGCCCGCGCCCGCCAGAGGTGATGGTGGATGGCGACACGTACCACGTGGTGCGCGCTCGGGAAACGCTGGAAAGCCTGTGGGCCGGTGAGGCGCTGCTGCCGGAAGGGGCGCGCTGATGCTGCTGCACTTCACCAAAATGCACGGCCTGGGCAACGACTTCATGGTGGTGGACCTGGTCACTCAGCGGGCGCGCCTGCGGGACGAGCAGATCCGCCAACTGGCGGACCGGCGCTTTGGCATTGGCTTTGACCAACTGCTGATCGTCGAGCCGCCCCGCGACCCGGACATGGACTTTCGCTACCGTATCTACAACGCCGACGGCAGCGAAGTGGAGAACTGTGGCAACGGCGCGCGCTGCTTTGCCCGCTTTGTGCGCGACCAGCGTTTAACCCACAAGCATGAAATCCATGTGGAAACCGCCGGTGGCCCGCTGGTGCTCAATGTTCAGCACGATGGCATGGTACGGGTCGATATGGGTAGGCCGCGCTTCAACCCGGCGACGCTGCCGTTTGAAGCGCCGGGTGATCAACCGCTGCATGAGATAGATGTAGGCGGTGAAACGCTGCAGCTTGGCGTGGTCTCCATGGGCAATCCCCATGCTGTCCTCCAGGTAGAGAGCGTGGATAGCGCCCCGGTGGAGCGCTTGGGGCCGCTGTTGGAGTCGCATCCTCGGTTTCCCAAGCGGGTCAACGTCGGCTTCATGCAGGTGGTCTCGCCCAGCGAGATTCGTCTGCGGGTGTTCGAGCGTGGCAGCGGTGAAACCCTGGCCTGCGGCACCGGTGCCTGTGCGGCGGTGGCCAGTGGGATTCGTCAGGGGCTTCTGAAGAGCCCAGTGAAAGTGCACTTGCCCGGCGGGCAGCTCAGTATCGAGTGGCCTGACCCCGAAGCGTCACTCGTCATGGTGGGCCCTGCTACCCGGGTGTTTGATGGTCGGGTATCACTCAACTAATGCGAGGAGAACGGCGATGTCTCAAGCTCCTGAGCCGCGCAAAACGCTCGACCCTGACCAAGTAGCGTTTTGGCTGGCCCGTCACCCCGATTTTTTTATTGGCCGTGAAGGGCTGCTGCAGCAGCTCAAAGTGCCCCACCCGAATATCGATGGTGCTGTGTCGCTGCTGGAGCGGCTGGTGATCGACCTGCGCCAGCGAGCTGAAACGGCGGAAGGGCGGCTTGAGCATTTGCTGGAAACCGCTCGTCATAACGAGGCTCAGTACCGTCGCCTGCGGGAAACGCTGCTCAGCTTAGTTGAAGCGGAAGACCGTGATGCCCTGGCCCAAGCGCTGGCGACTCAGCTTAACGAGCGCTTTCAAACCCCGGCGATGGCCCTATGGTGTCCCGCGTCGTTAAGCGATGCAGAGTCCACGCCACCCCAGCCGCCACGCCATATTCTCGACCAGCACGCCAGCGCTCGCTTGGCGGCGCTGCTGGATGGCCGCACCAGTCGCTGCGCCAAGCTGAGCGTCAGCGATTGGAAGTGCCTACTGCCCCATACCAAAGCACCCCGTAAAGCGGGTTCCTGTGCGATTACGCGTCTCTCGGCGGGGGAGCAGCTGGGTTATTTGCTGCTCGCTAGCCCCGACCCTGAATGTTACCGCGCCAGTATGGATACGCTGTTTACCGAGTACCTGGGCGATATTGTCGCGCGCCTACTGCTGCGGTTGGGATCGGAGCCGCATGGACAGCGATAGCTTGCTGGCAGACACGGTCACTAACTACTTAGCGCAGCTAGCCACCCATGCCAGCCCGGCCACGGTGGCGGCCTATCGTCAGGATTTATCCGCCTTTTGCCAGTTTGCCGAACAGCGTGGCATCACTCAGGCCAGCGCGCTGGACACGGCGCTGGCGAGAGCCTTTTTAGGCGCTGAACGTAGCCGGGGGCTGGCACCGAGAAGCCTAGCCCGCCGACGTGCGGCGCTATCTCGCTTTGCCGATGCGCTAGTGCAGCATCGCGTGTTGGCAGATAACCCGGTCAGCCTACTGCGCACCCCTAAGCAGCCCAGTCATCTGCCCAGACCGCTGGATGTGGATGCGCTGGCGCGCTTTCTGGATACGCCCCACGACGGCTCGCCGCTGGCGCTTCGCGACCAAGCCATGCTGGAGCTTTTCTACTCCAGCGGCCTGCGCTTAGCCGAGCTGGCGGCGCTGGATATGAGCCACTTAACGGCCAATCATGTGCGGGTGATGGGTAAGGGCAGCAAGCCCCGCCAAGTGCCGGTGGGACGGCGTGCCCAGCAGGCACTCACCGCGTGGCTCACCTGCCGGGCCAGTTTGGCGGCCAGCGCTGAAACGGCGCTGTTCGTCGGGCAGCGGGGGCAGCGGTTGGGGCATCGAGCGATCCAGAAACGCTTAGCACAGCTCTCGGTGGTGCGCGGCCTGCCCGAACATCTTCACCCCCACCGCCTGCGCCACTCTTTTGCCAGCCACCTGCTGGAATCTAGCCAGGATCTGCGTGCCGTGCAGGAGTTGCTTGGTCATGCCAATCTATCCACTACTCAAGTGTATACGCGGCTGGATTGGCAGCACTTGGCAGACAGTTACGATGCCGCCCACCCGCGTGCCAAACGCCGCCCCAGTGAGAGTTAATCATGGTCACGTTAGACGCCATCACCTTTGATTTGGACGACACCCTATGGGACAACCAGGGCGTCATGCTGAAAACCGAAGAGGGCCATTACCGCTGGCTGCTGGAAGCGCTGACAGCATGGCGTGCTGCCCGTCAAGAGGCGCCGCTACCGTTAACGTATGATGAGGGCGTAGCGGATTACCTGAAGCGCCGCCAGCAGTGGGCAAGCCAAGTGCCTGAACGGCGAGGTGACTTTACCTGGCTAAGGCTACGAGCGTTGGAGGCCCAATTGGAAACCAGCGGTTTGCCACGCAGCGCTGCGCTGTTATGGGCCGCTGCGGCAATGAATGAGTTCCACCGCCTGCGGGTGCAGGTCACGCCGCACCCAGAGGCTGCTGGGCTGCTATCGGCGCTTGCCGAGCGCTATCGGCTAGCGGCGATTACCAACGGCAATATTCACCTTAAGCGCCAGCCATTGGCGGCCCACTTTCCGGTAGCGATTGCCGCTGGAGAGCTGCTGGCTCCCAAGCCTGACCCCAAGCCTTTTCTCACCGCGCTGGAGCGACTGAATACCGTACCGCAGCGCGCCATGCACGTGGGCGACTCCTGGAATGAGGATGTGCTTCCCGCCCAGCAACTGGGTATGCATGCCGCCTGGGTGGCTGAATGCGGCGACCAAACGCTGCCCGAGCGGGTGCACCGTGTTGCTCATGTCAAAGAGCTACCGGAGCTGATTGAGTGGCTGGAAAAACGCGCCTAGACCACGCCTATTAACGGGCGTCTTCTGGAGTGTGCAGCCACTGGTCTAGTTTTTGGGAAAGGGTATCGACCCCGTCGCGTTTCAGCGATGAAAACAGCTGTACCGATACGAGGTCTTCCCACTCTTTTAAGCGGGAGCGCACTTTCTGCAGGGCGGCGCTGGCTGGACCACGCTTCAGTTTGTCGGCTTTGGTCAGCAGAATATGCACCGGCATCCCGCGCTGGTCAGCATAGTCGAGCATCATTTGGTCGAACTCGGTCAGCGGGTGGCGCACGTCCATAAGCAGCACTAAACCACGCAGGCTAAAACGGCCGCGCAGGTAGTCAGAAAGATGCTTTTGCCACTCGATTTTGACCGCTTCAGGCACTTTGGCGTAGCCATAGCCGGGTAGATCCACCAAGCGGCGCGACTCGTCGTTCATCACAGTGAAGAAGTTGATGAGCTGGGTTCGGCCCGGGGTGCGCGAGGTGCGCGCCAGCGCATTTTGCTGGGTTAGCGCGTTAATGGCGCTGGATTTACCGGCATTTGAGCGTCCGGCAAACGCTACTTCTGCACCGGTATCGTCAGGACACAGTGCCAGGGTTGGCGCGCTGATCATAAAACGCGCCGTGGGGTAGTTCAGCCGAGGGACTGGGCTATCATGGGGGGTAGACATGGAATTAATCCTGAAAAACAAACGTATAACACGGCCCGCTGGCCAACCCTAGTGTGAGAGAGAGCGGTACCGCGACGAATTACCCCAAAAGCAGACCTGGACTTGCATTCCCGCCGCTAGGGTGATTCGTTATAATGCAAGCGGTTTATAACTGCGACCTGGGGCGCTAGTGTACCATCGCGCTTTAGCCAGCAGCGACCAACACGACATTGTTGTTCGTTTTGGCGGAGCTGACCCTGGTAATGTGCTGAACCTGGGCAGCGCCCAGGGTGCGTACCAGTCAATAATCAAACGGCATAGTGGATTAGCAATGAGAAAGTTACTGGCAAGCCTGGCAATTACCATGGGTGCCGTTGGCACCGCCCACGCCCAAGCGGACCTTCAAGCCGACGCTGACGCAGCGGCAGGACGTGAACTCGCCCAAACCTGTGCAGCCTGCCATGGCCAGCAAGGTATCAGCGCAGTGGGTACTTTCCCCAACCTGGCAGGGCAGCAAATGTCCTACCTCGCCAAGCAAATCATGGATATCCGTGATGGCAATCGCGTGGTCCCGCAGATGGCAGGGTTAGTCGATGACTACTCCGACCAAGATGCTTGGGATGTGGCAGCACACTTTGCAGGCCAAGATGCCAACCTCGGCCAAACCAGCGATGAAGATGCTGAGCTGCTGGCCCGCGGTGAAGAGCTTTACCGCGCAGGCGATATGTCCAAAGGCATTCCCGCCTGTAGCGCTTGCCACACTCCCACCGGGGTAGGTATTGGTAGCGCTGTGTATCCGGCTCTTTCTGGTCAGCATGCGGAATATACCATCTCTACGCTGCAGGCATTTGCATCGGGTGAACGTACCAATAGCCCGAACAACCTGATGGGCGATATCGCTTCCAAAATGAGTGACCAGGATATGGAAGCTGTAGCCAACTATGTACTGGGCTTGAACTAATTCCCCCACTGTTGGCCTCCCCATTCTGTGAAACATCAACAGAGTGGGGAACCTGTCTGACACACTAACGGTCACAGGTTCACTTTTGTTGGCCGCTTATTTGGAGAGTGCTCGTTATGTTGAAAACGTTGATGGTCGCGCTTGCTGGTCTTGGCCTGTCTGCTGCGGTAAGTGCCCAGGAGCTGGTAGAAGGTCAGCACTACACGTTGCTTGAATCGCCAGTGGCGACCCAGGTAGACGAAGATCAGATTGAAGTGACCGAAGCGTTCTGGTTTGGCTGCCCGCACTGCTACCGGCTGCAAACGCCAGTAAACGAGTGGTACGAAACCCTGGATGACGATGTCAGCATTGTCAAAATGCCAGCGACCATGGGCGGTGACTGGAACACCCATGCCACGGCCTTCTATGCGGCCAAATCGCTGGGTATTGAAGAGGAGCTGCATGCGGATTTCTTCGATGCGATTCACCAGGATGGCCGTTCACTGACCGACGCTGACAAGATTGCGGAATTCTTCTCTGATTACGGCGTTAGCGAAGAGGAAGCCAAACAGGCGCTCACCGCCTTTAGCGTGCGTAGTGAGGTCAATAAGGCCAACAGCCGTATGCGTGAAATGCGCCTGATGGGGGTTCCTGCGCTGATTGTGGATGGCCGCTATGTAGTGTCACCGCAGTCGGCAGGCAGCTTGGAAAACATGCCGCAAATCGCTGACGCGTTGATCGAAAAAGTTCGCAGCGAGCGCACACAATAACGGTGCTTGAGCACGGCCACACAGGCGGACAGACACGTTCGCCTGCGTCCCCGTCCACCTCCGCGCTGGTTGAGCGTGGTCATATCCGGCTGCTAACATTTAATTTGCAGGTGGGCATTCAAACCTCAGCCTACCACCACTATCTCACGCGGAGCTGGCAGCACGTGCTGCCTAATCCTCAGCGGCTTAAGCGTTTAGCGCTGGTAGGTGGCGTATTAGAGCAGTTTGACGTGGTGGGGCTGCAGGAGGTGGATGGTGGAAGCTTTCGCTCCAGCCGTGTGAATCAGGTGGAGTACTTAGCCGCCCAGGCCAAGTTTCCTCACTACTTCCAGCAACTTAATCGTAACCTAGGCCATTTTGCACAGCATAGTAATGGTCTACTTTCACGTTTAACCCCTAGCCATATTGAAGAGCACCGGCTGCCTGGAATGTTGCCTGGACGCGGCGCTATTCACGTGCGCTACGGCGAAGGCCCTGATGCCCTGCATATTTTTGTGGCGCATTTGGCGCTTAGCCACCGTGGCCGTGTGCGCCAGCTCAATTATTTAAGCGATATTATTGAGCCGTTGCGCCATGTGGTGATGATGGGCGATTTAAATTGTACGCCTGAGCAGCTCCATGCTCACGAGCGGTTTAGTACGTCATTGCCGCTACACCCGGTCAAGCCGCTGCTTAGCTATCCATCGTGGCAGCCGCGCCGCGCGTTGGACCATATTCTACTCTCGCAAACCCTTGAAGCGGCCGATGTGCGCGTGCTGGATCACCTGTTCTCTGACCACCTGCCGATTGCAGTTGATTTGCCGCTGCCAGCGGCGTGTCTCGCGGCGATTCAACCAAGCGTTTAACAAGAAGCTCGCAGAACGCTTGTCGGGCGCTGCATTGTCTGCGTATATGCGCTATTGTCTGGGCCGCTGACCCCCCTTAGTCGTTTTACGCGAGACACTTCCATGTCGGACACAACACAACTACCTGCGTTTATTGGTGCGCTGGACCGCGCTTCGGAGTGGTTCGGGCGTACCCTTGCGTGGCTGATCATCATTATGATGTTGATTCAGTTCGCGATTGTACTGCTTCGTTATATGTTCAGTGTGAATAGCATTTTTATGCAAGAGCTGGTGATGTACATGCACGCCAGCGTCTTCATGCTCGCTGCTGCTTACACCTTTCGCCACGATGGCCACGTGCGCGTCGATATTTTTTATCGAGGCATGACACCCCGCCGACAAGCACTCGTAAATATCCTGGGCATCCTCCTGCTCTTGATTCCGGTGATGGTGTTTGTCATCGCGTCAAGCTATGGCTACGTCGCTAACTCCTGGCGCATCATGGAAACCTCCTCAGATTACGGTGGCATCCCCGCTGTATACGCACTGAAAACGCTCATTCCAGTTTTTGCCTTATTGATGATTATTCAAGGCCTGATTGAAGTAGTGCGCAATGGCTATATCTTCACCGGGCGGATAACGCCGCCAGCCGCCGATGAAAATCACCTTGAGGAGCGTGTTTGATGCTCGAATTTATGCCGCTTATTCTGTTTGCCGCCATCTGTATCGTGTTGATGTTCGGCTTTCCTGTGGCGCTTTCGCTAGCGGGAACCGCGCTGCTGTTTGCTGGCATGGGGCTAGGCCTGGAAGCCGTTGGTATTGATGCCAATTTTGATAGTGGCTACCTTGCCGCCCTGCCGAACCGGCTCTACGGCATTATGACCAACCAGACACTCCTGGCGGTGCCGCTGTTTGTGTTAATGGGCGTGCTGCTAGAGAAGTCAAAAGTGGCCGAAACGCTGCTGGATGCCATGGCGCTGCTGTTTGGCTCCATACGCGGTGGCTTAGGTATTTCGGTCACGCTGGTGGGCATGTTGATGGCTGCCTCCACGGGCATCGTGGGTGCCACAGTGGTGACCATGGGCCTGATGTCACTGCCCACTATGCTTAAGCGTGGCTACAGCACCTCTCTTGCCACCGGTACCATCTGCGCTACCGGTACGCTTGGTCAGATTATTCCGCCTTCCATCGCCCTGGTACTGCTGGGCGACGTGCTCTCTTCTGCATATCAGCAAGCACAGCTGGATATGGGGATCTTCAGCCCGAAAACGGTCTCGGTTGGCGATCTGTTTATGGGCGCGCTGGGGCCGGGCCTGATTCTCGTCGTCATGTACATGATCTACGTGGGTTTGGTGGCGTTTTTCCGCCCCAGCATGGCGCCCGCGGCTGACCGCGAAGAGCTGATGGCAGAGCTTGGCCACACCTCGGGGTTAGGCATCCTGTTGCTCAAAGGCTTGGTGCCGCCAGTAGTGCTGATTGTGGCGGTGCTGGGCTCTATTCTGAGCGGCTTTGCCACGCCCACCGAAGCCTCGGCCGTGGGTGCCTTTGGTGCGCTGGTGCTGGCGTTGGCCTATCGCCAGTTGGACTGGGCCACCCTGAAAGAGGTGCTGCGCTCTACCACCCATGTAACCACCATGGTGTTTCTGATTCTGATCGGTGCGGCGCTATTTTCGTTAGTGTTCCGTGCCTACGGCGGTGAGCACATGGTCACCGAGCTGTTTGAAGGCATGCCTGGGGGCGTGGTGGGCGCGACGATCGTTGTCATGCTGGTAATCTTCCTGCTGGGCTTTATCCTCGACTTTATCGAAATCACCTTTGTGGTGGTGCCGATTGTCGGGCCGATTCTGCTGGCTATGGGATTAGATCCGATCTGGCTGGGTATCATGATCGCCATTAACCTGCAGACCTCGTTCCTGACCCCGCCGTTCGGCTTCGCACTGTTTTATCTGCGCGGCGTGGCACCGCCATCGGTGCCTACCTCGGCGATTTATCGCGGTGTGGTGCCATTTATCTTGATGCAGTTAGGCATGCTGTTGCTGCTAACGTTTTTCCCGCAGCTGGCAACATGGCTCCCGACCCAGTTCTAATGTGTTCTGAGTTGAAAAATAACCCTGCTATCAACGCAAGGGAGTGGCAACCTTAACCAAAAGCAGCCAAGCTGCAGAGCACATAATGGCTTGCTTCCAGGATAAAGTAGAAGATTACCACGCGATTTCCGAGCAGGCGTACTACAACGCCCGTAACCCGGAAGGTGACACCTCGCAGTAACAGGTGTAGCGCAGTACCCTTACCATGGCCGCCTTCGGGCGGCCATTTTGTTATAGGCAGGCTAGGGTTGCGATTAAAGCAGCGTAAGCGCCACCGCTTGGGTATCCTAGGGCATATACTGTTCTGTCTCGTAAGGAGCGCTATGTCTACCGAATCCCGCCTTCGTAATGTGCTCACCATTGCAGGCTCCGACCCTTCCGGTGGTGCTGGGCTGCAGGGCGATTTAAAGACGTTTTCTGCCCTGGGTGTGTATGGCACAAATGTCATCACTGCGGTGATTGCCCAGAACACCTGTGGCGTGGCCTCGGTGTATCCGGTTTCCCCACAGGCAATTCGTGAGCAACTTGAACACCTGTTAAGCGATGTGACCATTGATGCGGTGAAAATCGGCATGGTAGCCAGCCGCGATGTGGCCGAAGTGATTGCCGATGTACTGCGCCAGCAGCGCCCGCGTTGGATCGTGCTCGACCCGGTGATGGTGGCGAAGAGCGGTGACATCCTGGTGGATGACGCGGGTATTCGCGCCGTAAAAGAGATTTTAGTGCCGTTAGCGGATGTGATTACTCCTAACCTGCCGGAAGCCGCCGTGCTGCTCGATTCCCCATCGCCCGCCAGCCTGGACGAGATGGAAGCACTGCTGCCCAAGCTGGTGGGGCTAGGCGCGCCCTATGTGGTGCTGAAAGGCGGCCACTTACGGGGTGATACCTGCCCGGATCTGCTGGCGACCCCTAACGGTCATCAGTGGCTGCCCGCCTCACGCATTGCCACTGAAAATCTTCACGGCACGGGCTGCGCGCTGTCATCCGCTATTACGGCTTGCTTGGCCAAGTTGCCGGAAGATGCCGGGGTAGAGGCCCCCGAGCAGGCGATTACGGAGGCCAAACAGTGGCTTCATAGTGCCCTGGCTGCGAGCCACCGCTTAAGTGTTGGCAAAGGGCGAGGCCCAGTACACCACTTCCATGCTTGGTGGTAACTTCATGGCCGTTGCGTTGCGGCCGCAGAGTCTCCTTGCGGGATAAGCCAACGGGCACCATGCTGAAGGGTGCCCGTTTGTTTGCCTACTAGGCTGAACTGTTCGGCCAAGGAGCTGCCCATGTCCCGCACGCTGCTGTTTGCCACCGACCTCTCCCAGGAAAACCGCGCGGCCTTTGCCCGCGCGCTGCGCTTAGCCCATCAGCAGGGCGCGCAGCTTGATACCCTTCACGTGCTTGACCCTTACCTTCCGCATCGCATGCTCCATGACCTGGAACTCGCGGTAAACGACGATATTAGCGCGATGCTCACCGACCTGCGCGAAGATTACGCCTTGGAACTGCCATCGCTGATGATTCAAACGGTGGTTGGGGAGCCTCATGTAGAAATCGTGAGGGAAGCCCACGAGCGTCAGGCGTCGCTCATCGTGCTGGGTATGCACCGCAAACGTGGTCAAAAAGACCTGCTTTACGGCACCACCATGATGCGTATTTTGCGTAGCGCGCCGTGCCCCGTGGTGGTGGCGTCTTACCTGCCTACTCAGCCGTGGCAACATATTGTGGTGCCTATCGACTTCTCGCTGACGGCTCGGCAGACCCTGAAAGAAGCGCTGATTCGCTTTCCTGAGGCCAAGCTAACGCTTCTACACGCCTGGAGCCTGCCCGGCGAATTGGAGCTGGGGAATCAAGCATTCTACGCCCAGTGGCGTGACCACGAGGTCAGTCGCCTGCGGGAAGCGCTGGATAACGAAGTCGAGAGCCTGCTGCGGGAGTTGGATGGCGTGCCGGACATTGAGCTTGCGCTAGAGCCGGGCCAGCCCTGCGATGTGCTGCATGACTATGTTAAACGGCACTCGCCAGATTTGGTCATGTTAGGCAGCCGCAGTCGACCACACCAACCTAATCCGCTAACCGAAATGCTGCTCAGTGAGCCCCACTGCGATGTGATGCTCTGTCGGCCTTGGTAAAGGCTTTGTGGCGGCGCAATGACTCCTCAATCGAGTGGTTGTATGGAGCCTTTATGAGCTGGTTGTGTGTGTATAGCTATGCATAGTGTTACCCAAACCAACAAAGAGTACGCAGCTGCTAGCAGCGGCACTGGTCGTGACGAGCGTAGCGCCCAGTAACGCGGCTAGCAGCTGCGTCTCGCGCTCAATGGCGAAACGCTCTATGAAGATAGCAGCGCCGAGTTTGCCAGGCTGAAATTGAACTCGCTTGGGTCAGCACTCACCTGCGTTTACACTCTGCCCTTTCAACAGCGCCTAATGAACGGACGAAGGGGCAAGCGTGAAAGCACTGATTCAACGGGTTAAGAGCGCCAGTGTCACGGTGGAAGGCAACAGCGTCGGTGCCATCGGCCATGGGCTGCTGGCACTGGTGGGGGTGGAGAAAGGTGACAGCGAGGTGGATGCCGATAAGTTACTGCATAAGCTGCTTCACTACCGCGTGTTTAGTGACGAGGCGGGCAAGATGAACCATAACCTGCAGCAGGCCCAGGGTGGGCTGCTGCTGGTATCACAGTTCACGCTCGTTGCCGATACCCGCAAGGGTCTACGCCCTAGCTTCTCCAGCGCCGCCCCGCCCGACGAGGGGGAGCGGCTGTTTAACTATCTGGTAAGTCAGGCCCGCGCCGCTTGGCCCCATATTGCGGAAGGGCAGTTCGGCGCGGACATGCAGGTTGCCCTGGTCAACGATGGGCCGGTCACCTTTTTGCTAGAAAGCTAGGGCTGATCAGGCGTTTTCGCTGGCCAGCAGCTCGGCTTCCATGGCCTCTAACGCCTCTTCTGCAGCGAACCATGTCTGCTCGGCGGCATCCAGGCGCGCTTTAATCTCCGCCTGCTTGGCGAGTGCTTGGGTCAGCTCTGCCTTGCGGGTGCTGTCGGTGTAGAGCTCGGGGTCGGCGAGTACCGCTTCTACTTCCTCAAGTGCCTGCTGCGCTTTTTCCATGCTCTTTTCCGCCTGGTCGCGCTCTTTTTTCAGAGGGCGCAGCTTTTCGCGCAGCTCCGCTGCTGCTTTGCGGGCGGCTTTACGGTCGCCGCTGGGCTGTTGGCTCTGGCGTTCGCTCTTTTCGCTACGGGCGTCGCGGCGGTTCTCTTCCAACCGCGCCTTAAGCCAAGCCCGGTAATCCTCCAAGTCGCCGTCGAAGGGCTCAACCCGGTGGTCGGCCACCCGCCAAAACTCATCCACCGTGGCACGCAATAGGTGTCGGTCGTGCGAGACCAGGATGACCGTGCCCTCAAAGCTTGCCAGCGCCTCGGTCAGCGCTTCGCGCATTTCCAGATCCAAGTGGTTAGTGGGCTCATCGAGCAGCAGCAGGTTGGGCTTTTGCCAGGCCACGAGTGCAAGTGCCAGGCGTGCTTTCTCACCGCCAGAGTAAGTGGCCACCTCGCCAAAGGCGTCATCGCCTTTGAAGCCAAAGCCACCTAGGAAGTTGCGAATTTCTTGATCACTTGCTGTGGGAGAGAGGCGTTGTACATGCACAAAGGGCGTGGTGGTCACGTCCAGGCTTTCTAACTGATGCTGAGCAAAATAACCAATGGCTAAATGTTCACCGGGTACGCGTTTGCCTTCTAACAGCTCAAGCTCGCCCGTGAGTGACTTGATCAGGGTCGATTTACCCGCACCGTTCGGACCTAATAAGCCGATACGGCTCCCGGGGAGTAGCGTAATGTTGACCTTCTCTAACTGAGCGATATCGCCCGCTTCGCCGCGATAGCCAAGGGTGGCTTGGTCCAGCACCAGCAGCGGGTGCGACGTTTTATCAGCGGCAGGCAAGGTAAAGTGGAAAGGGGAGTCCGTGTGGGCGACGGCGATATCCCCCATGCGTTCTAGCATTTTTACCCGGCTTTGCGCCTGCTTGGCTTTTGTTGCCTGAGCGCGAAAGCGGGCAATAAAACGTTCAATCTCTTCACGGCGGGCCTGCTGCTTGGCCGCTTCAGCCTGTTGCAGCGCGAGCTTTTCGGCCCGCGTGCGCTCAAAGCGAGAGTAGTTGCCCCGGTAAAGCTCTAGCGTTTGGTGATGCATATGCACAATGTGATCGCACACAGCATCAAGAAAGTCGCGGTCGTGAGAAATCAGCAGCAGCGTGCCGGGGTAGCGGGTGAGCCACTGCTCTAGCCACAGCAGGGCGTCCAGATCCAGGTGGTTGGTCGGCTCATCGAGCAGCAGCAAGTCGGAAGGCATGAACAGCGTACGGGCAAGATTGACCCGCATTCGCCAGCCGCCGGAAAAATCTGAAAGCGGGCGCATCAGGTCCGACTGGACGAAGCCCAGCCCCACCAGTAGCTGGGCCGCGCGGGATTCGGCGGTGTAGCCATCCAGCGTTTCGATCAGCCCGTGTAGCTCCGCTTCGCGATGGGCATCGCCCGCTTCCCGAGCGGCGAGCAAATCGGCTTGCGCCTTGCGCAATGCGTGATCGCCATCCAGCACGTACTCCACGATGGGGCGATCCAGCGCCTCCACTTCCTGGGCCATGTGGGCGATCCGCTGGCCACCGCTCATCTCTACATCGCCCTGGTCCGGGCCCAGCTCGCCCAGCAGGAGTTTGAATAGACTCGACTTACCGGCACCGTTGGCTCCAATGATGCCGGCCTTGACGCCGTTATGGAGCGTCAGATCGGCGTTTTCTAGGAGCGTTTGCGTGCCCCGTTGCAGGGCGACTTGGCGCAGTGCGATCATGTTTTCTCCCGAAAAAAGTGGGTAAACCAATGCGCGATTCTAACCGATTGCAGCGCTTGCAGCAGAGGCCGCTGTGGGATTTTGCCTTAGCGCTTTATGCAAAGCCTGGCGTAGAGCACGCCTGTCTCATCTTGCAAGATGAGGCAGGCGTGGATGTGTGCGAGCTGCTGTTTCACTGTTGGCTTTATGAGCATGGCTTAGCTGCTGAACCCGGCCCACTGAAGGCGATACGTGAGGAGCGATGCCGCTGGCAGCAGCAGGTGACGGCCCCGCTGCGCCAACTGCGCCGAGGATTAAAACCCCAAGCCGCCCAGAGCGAATCCATCAGCACGCTGCGTAAAACGCTACAAACCGCTGAAATTCAAGCCGAACGTGAAAATCTTCAATGTTGGCAACAGTGGGCGTTACTCTCATCGGAGCAGGAGGTGAGTGTAATAAAAGGCAGCATAAACCAGCACAATGTTGCACAGTGGCTGCAAGATACGCTGTTTTCGGCACCGCTTGACAACCGTTCGCCGCAAGCGTCACGCGTACGCGAAAACACACAAACGGCACTAATGGCCCTGACAAGCCAGCTTGACCGCTGTGATCCACCACGTTAGCCTGAATTTAAGCTGTTTTTGATCAACCCGCGTTGGCAGCGCTTATTTCGCCCGCTAACCCACAGCAATGCATACAAAGTTACGAATGACGTTTCTGCGTGTTAGCGGCTGAGCCTGAAAGTGAAGCAGCACGGGATAGACAAAAATTAGATTCTGGCGCTCTCGTACGGCGCGCTTACCACTGCTAGGGGAACTCTGCATGAAGGCAAGCAAATTAGTTTCAACTCGTTCCGTTACCACCAAATTAATCACTACGGCAAGCGTAGGTGCTCTGCTGTTGGGCCTAAGCGCCACTGCCCAGGCGGATAACTGGCGTTATGCCCACGAAGAGTACGAAGGCGACGTGCAGGATGTGTTCGCTTACGCGTTTAAAGAGTACATCGAAGAGAACTCCGACCACTCTGTACAAGTTTACCGTTTTGGTGAGTTGGGTGAGTCTGATGACATCATGGAGCAGACTCAGAACGGCATTCTCCAGTTTGTTAACCAGTCGCCTGGTTTTACTGGTGCACTGATTCCAGAAGCCCAGATCTTCTTTATTCCTTACCTGCTGCCGACCGACGAAGAGACCGTTCTAACATTCTTCGACGAGAGTAAAGCGATCAATGAAATGTTCCCGGAGCTTTATGCGGAACAGGGACTTGAGCTGCTGAAGATGTACCCAGAGGGTGAAATGGTAGTCACTACCGACGAGCCGATCAGCTCGCCGGAAGATATGGATAATAAGAAAATCCGTACCATGACCAACCCGCTGCTGTCGGAAACCTACGACGCCTTTGGTGCGACGCCGACGCCGCTGCCCTGGGGTGAAGTTTACGGTGGCCTGCAGACCGGTATTATCGATGGTCAGGAAAACCCGATTTTCTGGATCGAGTCCGGCGGTCTGTATGAAGTATCTCCGCACCTGACCTTTACCGGCCATGGCTGGTTTACCACTGCCATGATGGCCAATCAGGACTTCTACGAAGGCCTGTCTGACGAAGATAAAGAGCTGGTGCAGGAAGCCTCCAACGCGGCTTACGACCACACCATTGAGCACATCAAAGGTCTGGCCGACGAAGCACTCGCCAAGATTCAGGAAGCGTCTGATGAAGTCACCGTCACGCGTCTGAACGAAGAGCAGATCCAAGCGTTCCGTGATCGTGCGCCGCAGGTTGAGGAAGTGTTTCTCGAAATGACGGGCGATCGCGGTGAAGAGCTGTTGCAGCAGTTCAAGGCGGACCTTGAAGCCGTTAACAGCGACTCCTAATGGGTTAGCGCTTTTACGTTAATCAAGTAACGTCATAAGGGGCAGCCAGCGCTGCCCCTTTTTTGTTGCCAAAGTGCCCTGCAGGTGAGTGGGTTCATCGGCGCAGCTCGCCCCACCACGAAAAAAATGTGTACCTCGGCGGCGTAACACAGAAAAATCTACGTACATCCAGCGTTGAAGCGAAAAGAGTCATTACCCGTTACGCTACAAAATGAAGCAAGGCCGAACATACTCCGTTCGGTGGTCAGTGACGGGAGAGTCGCTACGCTGAGATAGCAAGCGACCACGCTGGGTTTAAAGGAGAACGGCCATGACCGAAGAAGAGTCCGAAAAGAGCTACCGGTCCGGTTTGCCCGGGTTTTTGGGAGTGATCGACACTGCAATTAGCAAAATCGAGTCAGTGATACTGGCGATGGGGGTTTTGCTAATGGCGCTGAATACGGTCACCAACGTGATTGCCCGCTTTGTATTCGGCAATAGCATTATGTTCTCAGGTGAGCTGAACCGTATCTTGATTATCATGATTACCTTTGCGGGCATTGGTTACGCTGCCCGCCACGGTCGTCATATTCGGATGTCGGCGATTTACGATGCGCTGCCGGTGGGTGGCCGTAAAGTATTGATGATCGGCATTGCGTTCCTCACCTCGCTGGTGATGTTTTTCCTACTTTATTACTCGGTGGTGTACATCCTCGACCTGTATAGCAAAGGGCGCGTGCTGCCGTCGCTAGGTTTGCCGGTATGGATTATTTATATCTGGGTGCCCATGGGCTTTTTGATTACCGGGATTCAGTACATGCTGACCGCGATTAAAAACCTGACTACCCGAGACGTGTATCTCTCGACTGGGGTTGTGGACGGCTACAAAGATACCGAAACAGAAGTGTAAAGCAGGGATTGCACCCTAGGGGAACGCTATGACGACGATAATGGTAGTCACCATGATTGCCCTGCTGCTGCTGGGCTTTCCAATGATGATCCCGCTGATCACCGCCGCGGTGATTGGCTTCTATATGATGTTTAACGGCTTTGGCCAAATGGATACGCTGATTCAGCAGATGATGGCGGGCATTCGCCCTGCCTCGCTGATCGCCGTACCGATGTTTATTCTGGCCGCCGATATTATGACTCGTGGGCAATCCGCGAACCGCCTGATTGATATGGTGATGTCGTTTATTGGCCATATTAAAGGTGGGCTGGCGGTGAGTACTGCCGCTTCTTGTACGCTGTTTGGGGCGGTATCGGGTTCGACCCAGGCCACCGTGGTGGCTGTGGGGTCTCCGCTGCGTCCGAAGATGTTAAAAGCGGGCTACTCTGATCCCTTTACGCTGGCGCTGATTATTAATGCCAGTGACATTGCCTTTTTGATCCCACCCAGCATCGGCATGATTATTTATGGGGTGATTTCCGGTACCTCGATTGGCGAGCTGTTTATCGCTGGGATTGGGCCGGGCCTGTTAATACTGTTTATGTTCTCTGCCTACTGCATCGTTTATGCCATCGTAAAAGATGTTCCTACCGAAGAGCGTGCCAGTTGGAAAGAGCGGGCCACCGCCGTGCAAAAAGCGCTCTGGCCGCTGGGTTTCCCGGTGATTATCGTGGGTGGTATTTACGGCGGTATCTTTAGCCCCACCGAAGCGGCGGCAGCCTGTGTGCTGTACGCGGTGCTGTTAGAGTTTGTGGTGTTCCGCTCGCTGAAAATGCGCGATATCTACGCCATCGCCAAATCCACTGGCCTGATTACCGCCGTGGTATTTATCCTGGTGGCCGTAGGCAATGGGTTCTCCTGGATTATCTCTTTTGCGCAGATACCCCAGGCTATCCTGGAGGCCGTGGGCGTGAATGACGCCGGGCCAACGGGCGTACTGATCGCTATCTGTATTTCGTTCTTTGTGGCCTGTATGTTCGTTGACCCTATCGTGGTTATTCTGGTGCTGACGCCTATCTTTGCACCGGCGATTGCGGCCACCGGGCTAGACCCCGTGTTGGTGGGTATTCTGATTACCTTGCAGGTGGCGATAGGTTCGGCAACGCCACCGTTTGGCTGCGATATCTTTACCGCTATTGCAATCTTTAAGCGCCCCTACTGGGAGGTGATCAAAGGCACGCCACCGTTTATCTTTATGCTGATTTTGGCGGCGGCGCTGCTGATTATGTTCCCGCAAATTGCGCTGTTCCTGCGTGATGTTGCCTTCCGTTAAGCAGTCACAAGGAGAACGCAGATGTTTAATCGCATTTTGGTCCCGGTCGATGGCTCCAAGGGGGCCATCAAAGCGCTAGAGAAAGCCGTTGGCCTGCATATGCTCACTGGTGCAGAGCTGTACCTGCTGTGCGTATTTAAGCACCACAGCCTATTGGAAGCGTCGCTCTCTATGGTGCGCCCCAATAAGCTGGATATCCCCGATGATGCGCTCAAAGAGTACGCCACGGAAATTGCTGTGCACGCTAAGTCCCACGCCATTGAGTTAGGGGCGGATAGCATGCGAGTACGTGCCTTTGTGAAAGGAGGACGACCCTCCCGCACAATTGTACGCTTTGCCCGTAAACGGGAGTGCGACCTGATTGTGATTGGCGCTCAAGGCACGAACGGTGAGAAAAATCTGCTGCTGGGCAGTGTGTCCCAGCGTGTTGCCGGGGCCGCCCACTGCCCAACGCTGGTGGTGTAACGTACGCGGTAGCACTGGCTAAACCTCTACGCATCATTGTGGTCTGACTAACACCCGCCGTTTCAGGTAATGCAGCCTGAAGCGGCGGGTGTTAGTCTTTGAGGCACCCAAAAACATTTGGCGCGCTGCGCCGCTGGATAAGGTTTTTTCCATGAAAGCACTACTCTCTTCTACCGCGTTGACTGGCCTTCTGCTGGTAGCGCCGTTTGCCGCCGCCGCCCCGGAAACCGACGAGCAGCGCTTGGCTTACAGCCTGGGTGTTACGCTGGGCGAAAGCATGCAGGCAGATATTGAAGATCTCGATATTGATGCGTTCACCGACGGTATGCGCGATGTCTTCGATGGCAACGAGCTGGCGATGAACGAAGAAGAGATGATGGAAGCGCTAATGGCTTTCCAAGAGAGTTCAATGGAGGCGCGTGAACAGCAAGCCGCCGAGCTGGCGCAGACGAATCTTGAAGAAGGACAAGACTTCCTGGCAGAAAACGCTGAGCGGGATGAAGTCGAAGTAACCGAGTCTGGCTTGCAGTACGAAGTGCTTGAGTCTGGCGACGGCGCAACGCCCGGCGCAGAAGACACCGTAGAGGTGAACTACGAAGGCATGCTGCTCGACGGTACCGTATTTGATAGTTCCTTCGAGCGCGGTGAGTCGGTTAGCTTCCAGGTCAACCAAGTGATCGAAGGCTGGCAAGAAGCCCTGCAACTGATGAGCGTTGGCGATAGCTGGATGCTCTATATTCCTGCTGATCTTGCGTATGGCGAACGCGGCCAAGGCCCCATTGGCCCGAATGAAATGCTCACGTTCCGCGTTGAACTGCTAGGCATTGAATAAGCCATGGGCATAGCCGTTCATCAGCGCCGTCTCATGGCTGCGCTTATTCTGTTGGGCAGCGCCGTTGCCCACGCCAAGGAAGAGGCACCCGGCCTACCTGCGCTGGGTGCTGCTAACGACCAAGCCAGCGTGGTAGGAGTCTCTTCTGGCGGCTATATGGCCTCTCAGTTGGCAGTTGCTTGGCCTGAGCGCTTTAGCGGTGTGGGCATGCTAGCCGCAGGCCCATGGGGGTGCGCTCAAGGGGCATTAAGCCTAGCCCTGAACCAGTGCATGATGACACGCCGCGGGCTCCCATCGCTGGATGAACTGGAACAGCGGCGTGAGCGCTATCTTTCATTAGACCAAGTAGGCAGCCAAGACGCGCTAAGCCAGCTACGCGCTTTTGTGTGGCATGGCGATGCGGACGAGACGGTGTCGCCTGCGTTAGGAGATCTGCTGGCTCAGCAGTGGCAAGGCTGGCTGGAAAGCCCTGAGCAGCAACTGCGCTACGTTCAACGGGCAAACACCGGGCACGGCTGGCCGGTAGCGATGCCAAAAGACGCCCCTATTGACCCGCAGTCTTTGGGCGATTGTCGCAACGGCGGCGGCAGTCATGTGCTGGCGTGTGGAGAAGACGTGGCCGGTGAGATGATGGCTTGGCTCTATCCCGAGCGTGAGACGAACGCCAGCGAAGGCGAGCTGTTAGCTTTTGACCAGTCCGACTTTGCAGCGAAGGGCTTTGCCGATACCGGTTATGTGTTCGTACCAGAGGCATGTGAGGCGGGCGGCTGCCCGGTAACGGTGGCGCTGCACGGCTGCCAGATGAACGCGGAGGCCATCGACGACACCTTTGTTCGCTACAGCGGCTTAAACCGCTGGGCGGCGGAGCATGGTCAGGTGGTACTTTACCCACAGGCAGAGAGCAGCATGGCCAACCCGCAAGCGTGCTGGGACTGGTGGGGCTTTGCCGAGAGTACGTGGCAGATCAATCCGCTGCACGATACCCGCGATGGCACCCAGACACAGGCGCTGATGGCGATGTTGGATCATCTACAATCGGCAACTGCTAACAAAGCCGCAACGGCTGAGTAACTACATGGCAGCTAACTTATTGAGGTTCCCCTTTTAGCGTTAGCTGCCAAGTTCGCTTTCCAGCGCCGATACTAACCCGTGGGGCGTTGGAGAGTAGAGCACCCGCTGCAATATTTCCCCTTCACGGTTGACCAAAAACAGCGAAGCGCTGTGGTCGATGGTATACGCCATGGCCGATTCCGGCGCTTCTACCCGCCGCCAAATCACCCCGTAACGCTCAGCCACATCGGTAAGCTGCGCTTGGCTTCCCACTAAGCCGATAAACTCACTGCCGAAGAATTGCATATATTCGCTCATCCGGTCGAGCGTATCGCGCTCTGGGTCGACCGTAATCATGACAGGCACAACCCGCTCACGTTGAGCATCGCTCAATTGAGCCAGGGCTTGGCGTTTGACCGCCTGATTCATGGGGCAGACATCGGGGCAGTAAGTGTAGCCAAAGGAGATAATGGCAATTTCATCATCGCCTAGCTGGGTAAGGGAGACGTCACCCAGGGTAGAGGGCATTGCGATAGGGCCGCCCTGCGGTTCGTCGCTCTCCTGGCCGACGCCTAGCTGGTAAAGGCCCAGGGTGGCCGCCACCACTAGCACGCCTAACAGGGCTAGGCCAAGCCAAAGCGGCTTGCATTTTATGGAGGCTGCCATGCGCTTAACTCCTTTTAACATCGAAATCGAACCAGCTACCCAGCTTACCGTCAGGCGTCTCCAGAATAACCCTAGCGCGCCACGGCATCACCTCTTGCGTGCAAACGCCCACTTGGCCCTGGCCATGAAAGTGTCCGGGCGCAGTGGTGGTAAGCGCAAAGCGGTTTAACCCCATATCCATATCGCGGCCAACAAAATCCACCGTCACTTGGCTGGGGGTGATGCCCTCCACCTCGACATCCAAGGGCAGCACTTCAAGCGCCTCGATACGGCCATCGGCATCAATGGCTAACGTAAGACGGCCTCTGTCCCCCAGCGTTGTCGAACAGGGAGTCATATGCAAGTTGCATTCGCCGCTAGGAGAGAACCACACGATATCGCTATCGGCGCGAAGCCAGTTAGCGAACACGTACCATGTGCACGCAGCCAGCGCGAGGCCAGTCACCAGGATAAGCACTTTTAGCGCTGGAAAACCCGTAACATCGACAGGTTTAGGCAAATTCTTCATGGCAGAATAGTCGCTACGCAGGCCATAAGGCGGGGAAATTTATTACATGGTATGCGTTTCATGGTAACAGCTATCCCGCAGATGTCGCTGTGCTGGGATGTCGCACTTAATAAGGAAGAACAATGGAGAGCATTACCGGAGCACTAGGACCGCTGTTTTTATTGATTTTATTGGGTGCCGCCATGGGGTATGGGCGCTGGCCTCATCTCGATTTTTGGGCGCAAATGGAGCGGTTTATCTATTTTGTGCTGTTCCCTGCCATGCTGGTGGGCACGCTGGCGACAGCCGATGTGAGCCAAGTGCCCGTTGGCCGGTTGGCGCTGGCATTGCTGGGGGCAATGGCGCTGTTTGGCCTTGTACTGTGGCATTTTCGAGCCTGGTTACAGCTCAGCCCGGCGGCATTCACCTCGGTGTTTCAAGGTGCCGTGCGCTTTAATACCTATGTGGGCGTAGCGGGGGCCGCCGCGCTGCACGGCTCGTTGGGGGCCACAACGGCTGCGGTCGCCGTGGCGCTGATGGTGCCCGTGGTGAACGTTATGTGCGTGGCCAGCTTTGTGGCGGCGGGCACGCTGGGTCGCGCAAGCCTAGGTAAAAGCGCGCTAGCGCTGGCGAAAAATCCGCTGATTTTGGCTTGCTTGGCAGGGATTGGGCTGAATCTTAGCGGCGTTGGCCTGCCCGGCTGGAGCGAAGATACCGTCACGTTACTGGGACGCGCAGCACTACCGCTGGGACTGGTGGCCGTGGGGGTCGCGCTTAAGCCTATGGCGCTGCTGCGTATTGACCGAGGGGTGATTGCTACTAACGCCATTAAGCTACTGTGCATGCCAGCATGTGTACTGCTGTTAGCGTGGCTACTGGGGCTCGACCCCGTCAGCCGGGACGTCGCGCTGCTGTTTGCTGCGCTACCCACGGCCACCTCGGCATACATCCTTGCCCGCCAGCTGGGCGGCGATGCGGAATTAATGGCGGCCATTATTACCGGACAAACGCTGCTTGCCATGCTGACGCTGCCATTTTGGCTCAAGCTGGTCGGCTGAAAAAATAAATAAAAAGTATTCGCATTTGTGTTGACGGGGTAAATGAGAATGATTATATTGTGTTTGTCAGCGTTTGATGAGCCGCTGGCAACCACGACAGCGACTAGGCAGTTCAGCGCCGGTACCCTGTCATGGTTTCTCCCTCTCATTGCTAGTCACGGTCTTTTGCCGCTCCTTTGGAGCGGCTTTCTTTTTTTCTATTCCCCCTTTTGTTGATGCCAGCCAAGCTTTTTCCGCGTGATGTGTGCAGATAATGGCGAGTACGTCGCCTACCCTGATAACACTGCTACCGGGAGTTTTCGTCATGCGTATCGCCGTGTTTAGCGCTAAACCTTACGACCAAACCTTTTTATCCCGCGCCAACGCCGCGGGCCGCCATTCGCTGAGCTTTTTTGATGCGCGGCTCACCGTCGAGACCGCGCCGCTCGCCGTTGGGTTTGAGTGCGTCTGCGCGTTTGTGAATGACCACCTGGATGCAGCGGTGATGGAGCAGCTTCATCAAGGCGGTACGCGGCTAGTGGCGCTGCGTTCGGCCGGGTTTAATCACGTGGATCTAGAAGCGGCGCAGCGGCTGGGGATGACGGTAGTACGGGTGCCTGCCTATTCGCCCCACGCCGTAGCAGAGCACGCAGTAGCGCTGGTGATGAGCCTGAATCGCATGACCTTTCGAGCTTATAACCGAGTGCGGGAAGGTAACTTTGCCCTTGATGGTCTGCTGGGGTTCGATCTACACGGCAAAACCGTGGGAGTCATTGGAACGGGCCATATCGGTCTCATCTTTGCCGACATCATGCACGGGTTTGGCTGCCGCATTGTGGCCTACGACCCTTACCCAAACCCTGAAGCGAAAGCGTTTGTGGAGTATGTGCCGTTAGAAACGCTCTATGTCCAAGCGGATATTATTTCCCTGCACTGCCCGCTTACGCCTGACACCCACCACCTGATTAACGCGAGCGCCATTGCCCAAATGAAGCGGGGAGTGATGCTGATTAACACCGGCCGTGGGCGGGTAGTGGATACCCAAGCCGTCATCGCCGGTCTCAAAAGTGGCCATATTGGCTACTTAGGGTTGGACGTATACGAAGAGGAGGAGCAGCTCTTCTTTGAGGACCACTCCCATCAGGTGATCGACGATGACCGGTTCATGCGCCTAACGACCTTCCACAACGTGCTTATCACCGGCCATCAGGCTTTTTTCACCCAGGAGGCGCTAACCAATATTGCCGAGACGACTCTCGCCAATATCGATGCCTTCGAAAGTGGTAGCGGCACGCTGCATCGGGTATTGCAGAAATAGTTAATTGCTCTGCTTATTATGATCTTTTCATCCAAGTATCGAGCTTATCTAGGAACTCAAGGCACAAGCTTAATTGGTTAATTTCAATAAACTCATCTGGCTTATGAGCTTGTCGAATAGAGCCGGGACCTAAAATCACGGAGGGTATGCCGCCATCTATCTCGAATACGCCGCCTTCAGAACCATATGATACTTTGCCGCCACGCACAGGAAGAATAGGTTCAAGCTTCTTGAACATCTCGCTATCAGTGGCATCACCCATTGCGGGGTATGCAAAGATCTCTTTCCATTCAATAGATGATTCAGCGGATTGGCGCTTCATTTCGGGCAGTAGGGCAGTCTCAATATCGCTGATCAGCGCTTGAATATCAGTGGCGGCCGCTTCCTGATCAATGCTGCGTAGCTCAAAGATGAAGCTACAGGTGTCAGGGGTAACGTTGGTCGCCACACCGCCTTCTATTATGGTGGTAAGTGTTGTGGCGTGGGGAACGGTAAAGTCTTGGTCGAAGGGGCCATCTTGCTCATATCGTCGTGATCGCTCGGCGATCATGGTGATGATGCGCGAGGCATACTCTACCGCATTGACATGTTGAGGGGAAAACGACGAGTGGCCCCCTTCACCGCGTACTGTTACCCGCATGGCGATCTTGCCTTTCTGGCCGTTGATCAGTTTCATTTCGCTGGGTTCACCGATAATCGCCAGCGCTGGTGGCACCTTGAGATCTGCTAAGTAACGGGCAATGGCGGGCGCTCCCAGGCAGCCCACTTCTTCATCGTGAGAGAAGCAGAAATAGTATGGGCGCTGCAGTTCACCGTTGGCAAAAGCCGGTGCCGCGGCCATAACGCAGGCTGCAAAGCCTTTCATATCGCAGGTGCCACGACCAAACAAGCGACTGCCGCGCTGCTCCATTTTGAAAGGATCGCTTTGCCAGCTTTTTGGGTTGGCGGGTACCACATCGGTATGGCCCGAGAGGACGATGCCAGGTACGTCGGCGGGTCCCAGGCGGGCGACCAAATTGGCTTTTTCTCCGCTCTCATCCGGCAATACTGTTACCTCCGCGCCAAGACTGGCGAAGAAACTCTCCATGTGATGAATAAGTTCGAGGTTGGAGTAAGCACTCGTTGTGTTGTAAGCAATCAGGTTAGCGAGATGTGATATCGCGGCTTCCAACTGCGGGTGAGCGTTAGGCGTAGCACTAGCTTGCATAGGGTTAAATCCTTGGCAATAAGGGAATCTTTGGCTCAGACCTTGGCTTTCTTAAGCTGCTGGCGAATCGTCACTACCACCACGAATATCGCCAGCGAAGCGAATAACCAAGTGATAGGTGACGACACCAGAATGCTTGGATCTCCACGAGAGAGCGCAAGTGCACGACGCAGGTTCTCTTCCAGCATTGGGCCAAGAATGAAGGCGATTAAAAAAGGGGCGGCAGGAATGGCGAAAAGGAACATGAAAAAGCCAAATACGCCCATCGCCAACAGCACGATGACGTCATACATGCTGTTGGAGATCGAAAAAATACCGAATACGCACAGAGCGAGTACGATCGGTGCCATTAAGCCGGGAGGAATTCGCGAGATATGCGAGAAAAAGCGCATCGTTGCTTTACCAGCACCAAACAGCAAAACAGATGAGAGCAGCATGCCAATAAACAGCATATAAACTTCATGAAGGTTGTTCTCAAATAGCATTGGGCCTGGTGTCATGCCGTGAATCATAAAGGCGCCCAGCATCACGCCCGTAATCACATCGCCCGGTACGCCCAGTGCTAGCAAAGGGATCATGGTGGAGCCACAGCAACCATTATTGGCTGACTCTGATGCTGCGATCCCTTCTAGTTCACCCTTGCCAAAGTTCTCGCGATTTTTTGAGCTGCGCTGTGCTTCACCATAGGAGGAGAACGCTGCTGCCGAAGGCCCAATGCCGGGGATGGCCCCCATCACGACGCCAATCATGCTCCCTTTGAGCATTGCCTTTAAGGATCGGCGTAGCTCATCTCGCGTCACACGGTTATCGCCCAGCTGCATGGGCTTATGACTTTGGTTGTGTCGAAAGACGATAATTTTAAGCAGCTCAGGAATCGCAAACAGTCCGATGAGCACGGGTGCAACGGCAAGCCCGCTCTGCATATCCACGGTGAGGTCAAAGCGGAACGAGCCGTACATATCTTCGCCCACTGTGGCGAGCAGTAGCCCTAAGCATGCAGAAACAAGCCCAAGCAAAAGTGAGCGCCCTGACACACCAGCGACGGTGGTGAGCGCGAAAATCATCAGCATGAAATATTCGGGTGGCCCAATACGCAGCGCGAGAAGCGCCAGTGGCGCGGCGATAAAAATCAGCGAGAGGTTGGAAATAAAGTCCCCGGTACAGGACGAATAGAGCGCCATGTTGAGGGCTTTGCCCGCCTTGCCTTGTTGGGCCAACGGGTAGCCGTCAAGGGTAGTACAGGCGGCTGAAGCAGTACCTGGCGTCTTGATCAATATCGCGGATACCGAACCACCATAGGTTGAGCCCTTATAAAGCGCGACAAGTAGTAAAATACTCGGAATCGGCTGCATATAGAAAGTAAAGGGCAGCGCCAGCGTAACCGCCATGGTGCCGGTCATGCCGGGAATAGCGCCGATAATTACGCCACCCCAAATACCGGCGGCCATGATTAAAAAATTCTCAATGGTGGCAACCGCCTGGAAGGCTACCAGCAGATCGTTGAGCATAGTGGTCAGTCCTATACGCGGTAGGTTAAATACCGATAGCCTTGAAGAGGCTGCCGACAGGGAAACGCGTATTGAGTGCGCTGGAGAAAAACAGGTAGAGAACCAGTGGGAGTGCGACGGCAACGATGGCCGCCACCACTTTGTGGCGCCAATAACCCGTCAGTATCAGCATCGCTATTAACAGTAGAATGCTTGATAGCAAAAAACCTAGCAGCATCACTGAGCCGATAAAGAGCGCAAAGACAAGCATCGTCCAACCAAAGCGAGTGAGTAGCGTGCCCAGTGGCGTGTCACCGCGGATGGCGCTGGCATCTTCAGGGTCGGCGATTGCTTCGGTTTTACGTGAAAAAGACAACCCAACGAGCAGTATGCCCAGGGCCATGCCTAGCATGGAGACCGTTCTTGGCCACATATCCGGCGGTGGCGCAAACCCAGGAATAAAGCGTGGGCGGGGCACATAGGCTGGAATCAGTAAAAACAGAACGACACCGAACAGCGCTGTAATAACTAAACCGCGTGTTATACCCATGACCCCTCCATTGATGAAATGATGTTTACCGTGACGCCCGCGTGCCTAGCGCTGGCTCACTCTAGATAGCCAAACTGCTCCGCCAAGGTGCGATAAAATTCATACTGTTCCTGTGCGTAGGTCTCCATATCGACGCTGCCGATAGTGGAAATTGAGCCGCGATCATCGGCACGGCTGAGCCACATTTCATCCTCAGCAACCTTCTCCATTATCTCGGCCCAGATGTTCATGACCCCTTCAGGTAGGTTCGGCGGACCATACAGAGCGCTCCAGCCAATCACTTGCCCAGCTAGCTCATAGCCGAGCTCTTCAGCGGTGGGCACTTCCGGCAGTGTTTCCATACGCTCAGGCGAGAACACCATTAACGGGCGCATGTCACCGCTCTCAATATGGGGCATCAGTGATGCTGCTGCGATGGCGAGAAAATCAACATGACCACCCAGTAAAGCGGTCGCAAGTTCACCGCCCCCACGATAGGGAATCAGTGTCGCCGCTGTCAGTGGATCCATTTCTGCATCAGCAAGTAACGACTGCACCGTAAAACCATCGATGGCGGTGGCACCAGAGGCTGCATAGCTCATTGCGCCAGGGTCGTTTTCGATGCCTTCCAGCAAGTCCTCAACGCTTTCATAAGGTGAGTCTTCTGCCACGGCAAGAATCATTGGAGTGGCTTCAAGCGGACTGATGAAGGTGTATTCGTCCCAATCAACGCTGCTGTTTTCGTTTACCGCTGGCGACAGTGCCATGCCTACGCGGGCTAAAAGCAGGGTGTATCCATCGGGATCTGCCTGTGTCACATCGCGAGCGCCGGTCATTCCACCCGCACCGGCTTGATTGACGACCGTGACAGGTTGTCCTAAGTACTCACGAGCAGACTCTGCTAGTGCTCGACCAGCCAGATCGGAGGCGCCACCTGGGCCATAGGGTACTACCAGCGTGACGGGTTCGGAGGGGTAGCTCTGGGCATAGGCGGTGGAGGCAACGAGAATCGATGCTGCCGCTAAGCTTAAGGTGAATTTCATACTTATCTCCGCAATGGTTATGCATAGCTGTTGTGGAATTAGTTATTAACAGCCGTTTGAATCCAGCGCTTTTAACATAGACAGGTATGAAGTTAATTGCAACAATGAGGCTTGGTATTCGTTTTTGTTCTAGCGGAGATTCAAAGTTGCAATCTTGTTTTTTATAAAGACCTTTTAATCTGAATATGACGAAAACAAATATTGCTATACGGAGGCTAATGTAATGAAAATAAAAGAAATTGAAGCTTTTGACGCATTTATGAAGCACGGCACTACAAAGGCTGCTGCAGAGACATTAGGCATCAGTCAGTCTATGGTCAGTCGCTTGTTAATCGGCTTAGAGGATGAGCTAGGATTTGCGTTATTTAAGCGCACTCGTAATCAACTTTTTCCAACTTCAGAAGCTTTTTTATATCACGCGTCCGTTTTACGTCTGATTGCAAGTATTCGAGATACTCAAAAAGATGCTGACGCCATCTCTAATAATCAACTAGGCAGTGTGGTAATCGCTGCGCAACCTATTTTTTGCGATACCTTTTTACTTGATGTAATTAAGCGTTTTAAAAAAAAACCATTCTAATGTAGGCGTTCGAGTCATTGATGCAGGGTTGCAAGAGTTGCTTAAAATGATCGACAACAATACCTGTGATGTGGCGCTGGGAATAACGCTTGAAGCAGACACTTATGGAGCAACTGCCAGTAGCCTTGCCCGCTGCTCTGCGCGCTGCATCATGCATCGAACGCATCCGCTTGCGAAGCAAGACGTCGTATCGATTTCTAGCCTACAAAATCAGACGTTTGTGGAGTTGATGGCAGATAGCCCTTTGCGTGCCCGAGTAGATTATATTATGCAGACGGTGGATATAAAGAGGCATATTGCCGCTGAAATGCGCCATATGCGTGGGGTATGTGCATTAGTTGATCGCGGGCTTGGAGTCGCAGTGATTGATCCGATCGCCGAGTTACTGCTTCAAGGTACCGCCGTTATCTCAAAGCCTATAGAGCCAACTATTGAATGGGAAATTGCCTTGCTTAAGTCTAAAAACAAGCCGTTAAGTAATGTGGCAGGATCATTCTGTGAAGAAATATATACTGAAATCGATAGCCTACATAAAATGGGAATATTGACCTCACTAAAATAAACCAATAATGCACAATATACAGACTAACAGGAGGACGCTCTATGCAGCTCTATCTCAATACTTCTTCACCTTACGCCCGTGTCGTGCGGGTATGCCTGTATGAAAAAGAGCTAATGGAGCGCACAGAGCTCTGCTGGTGCGACCCCTGGGCGGCGGATAGCGAGCTTTTAAAGATTACCCCGCTGAGTCGTATTCCGACGCTGGTGACGGAAGGCGGCGAGGTGCTGACAGAGTCGCTACTGATTGCCCACTATCTGGATGCCGTGGGCGAAGGCGCGAAGCTGCTACCAGCGGATGGTTTAGCGGAAACCCTGGCGTTGGCGGGGCTGGGGCAGGGCTTGATGGAGGCGGCGTTTAACGTGGTGATTGGCCGCAAGCATGGTGGGCCAGACGTGGATGAGACGCTGTTAGGAAACCGGCGGTTAAAAGCGATTGAGCGCACACTGGTGACGCTGGAAGCGCACCCTAGCGTGCTGGCTGGCCATACCCAGTGCACGCTAGGGGCGATTGTGGTCGCTGTTGCCCTGGCTTACCTCAGCTTTCGCTTACCGGCCTTTGATTGGCCGAACCGCTTTCCACGGCTGCAGGCGTGGTTTGCCAAGGTGACCGAGTGCGACAGCTTTGCGCTAACGGCGTTTGAGTAAGCGTTACGCTTCCCGCCGGTAAATCAGATCCCAGACGCCGTGGCCGAGCTTTTCGCCGCGGGCCTCAAACTTGGTGAGCGGGCGGAAGGCCGGGCGGGGCACGTAGGGCGACGTCTCGGCGGTGGCGGTGTTAGCGTAGCCGGGGGCGGCGTCCATCACTTCCGCCATCCACTCGGCGTAGGCTTCCCAGTCGGTGGCCATGTGGAACGTGCCGCCGGGCTTGAGGCGTGTGCGAATCAGCTCCACGAACGCAGGCTGCACGATGCGCCGCTTATGGTGCTTCTTTTTCGGCCACGGGTCGGGGAAGAATAGCTGCAGCGTAGTCAGCGAGCCTTCGGGCAGACACTGCTCCAGTACTGCCAGGGCGTCTTCCCGGTAAACGCGCAGGTTGGTCAGGCCGCGTTTATCCACTTCATCGAGCAGTTTGCCAACGCCGGGGGCGTGCACTTCGATGCCGATAAAGTCGGTATCGGGATGAGTTTCGGCCTGCTCGATCAGCGAGTTGCCCATACCAAAGCCAATTTCCACCACGCGGGGGGCTTGGCGACCGAACAGGGCGTCTAAATCCTGGCGGCCATCGGCAATGGTCAGCCCCAGGCGCGGCCATACGTCTTCCAGGCCGCGTTGTTGGGCTTGGGTCATGCGCCCGGCGCGAATCACATAGCTTTTAATGCCGCGGCGGTGCAGCGGCGCATCGGCACTTTCGGGGCCAGTGGTGTTGCTCTCGGGCGCGGTGTCGTTCGTATCGGTCATGGTGTCTCTGTATCAGCCGTTGATTCGGCCTGCAAAAGGCGAAGAGGGATCGGCATTTTGGCGGCGCGGCATGCGGCCTGCCAAGAACGCATCGCGGCCAGCCTCGACGGCGAGCTTCATGGCGTTGGCCATGCGCAGCGGATCGCGGGCGTGGGCAATGGCGCTGTTGAGCAGCACGCCGTCGCAGCCAAGCTCCATGGCCATAGCGGCATCGGAGGCCGTACCAATGCCTGCATCCACCAGGACCGGCACGCTGCTCTGCTCCACGATCAGGCGGACATTATGCGGGTTTTGAATGCCGTGGCCCGAGCCAATCAATGAGCCCAGCGGCATGATGGCGCAGCAGCCCATGGCTTCCAGCTCGCGTGCCACAATCGGGTCATCGCTGGTGTATACCATCACGTCGAAACCGTCGGCCAGCAGGGTCTCGGCCGCTTTGAGCGTCTCGACCACGTTGGGGTAGAGCGTGTGATCGTCGCCGAGCACTTCCAGCTTGACGAGGTTGTGGCCGTCCAGCAGTTCGCGGGCCAAGCGGCAGGTGCGCACGGCATCTTTGGCGTTGTAGCAGCCAGCGGTATTGGGCAGCAGGGTGTACTGCTTGGGCGAGATGACGTCGAGCAGGTTCGGCGCATCGGCATCCTGGCCAAGGTTGGTACGGCGCACGGCAAAGGTGACGATTTCGGCACCGCTCTGGGCAATGGCAGCACCGGTTTCGGTAAAGTCTTTGTACTTGCCGGTACCCACTAACAGGCGGGAGCTAAAATCACGTCCGGCAATGGTGAACGGTGTATCAGTCAGTTGCGTCATAGCGATTCCTTGAAAAAGCACCGGCAGCTAGCCGCCGCCAATGGCGTGGACCACTTCGATCTGGTCGCCTGCGGCCAGCGGGGTCGCGGCCAGTTGGCTCTTAGGCACAATCTGTTCGTTGATTTCGACAGCGATACGACGCCCGCCCAGGCCAAGCTGCTCGACCAAGTCGGCAGCGGTGAGGCCTGCGGTCATGGCGTAGGGTTCGCCGTTGAGCGTAAGCTGTATCGACTCATTGGGGGTAGGCATAAACAGTAAGCACCCTGGTGGATGAGGCAAAACGGCCTCTATTGTAGCGGTTTCGACCCGTGCAAGGTATGCAGCGGGGTGAATATCTCATGATTAACGGGGTGGCGATGCGCCGCCAACATAGGTGAAAAGGAGTCAGGCGTGCAGCGAATCGACAAGCTGTGGTGGTGTGTGGTGGCGCTTTTAGGGGCAACCATGGTGATGCTGGGGGCTTACGCGGCCCATGGGCTCTCGGCACGCACCAGCGCTGCCATGGTAGATATCGTAGAAACCGGCGTGCGCTACCAAGCGTGGCACACGCTGGCCATGCTGGCGGTGCTTGCTTGGCGCAGCCAACGTCCGCTCCCCGGTCAGCAGGTCGTACTCGCCTTATGGGCGTTAGGTGTGCTGGCCTTTGCTGGTTCGCTCTACCTGATGGCGCTGGCCGGGTTGAGCGTAGGTATCGTGACGCCGATCGGCGGGCTGCTGCTGATGGCCGGTTGGCTGGCCCTGGGCGTCACGGCGCTGCTAAGCCGCTCTTAATCGATGCTAGCCCAGTAGCATGCGCAGCGGCATCCACAGGCCCATGCCGATCATCACCAGGTTTTCGGTGAGCGACACAAAGCCGAGCGGTACGTTGCTGTTGCCACCCACGCAGGCGCACTTGAGTTCGCGCTTATCGATGTAAACCGCTTTGAAGACTGATACCGCGCCCACGGTGCCGACGAATAGCGCCAGCGGCGCGGCTACCCAAATCAGTGTACCAGCCAGCATCAACAGCCCGGCGGCGGTTTCGGCGTAGGGGTAAACGTAGCTATAGGGCACGTAGCGCTGGGCGAGCAGGTCGTAGTTGAGAAACATGGTGCTGAAGCTTTCGATATCCTGCAGCTTCTGCAGGCCCAGCAGCACCATCGCGGTCGCTACGGCAAACTCTGGCATGCGCGCCGTGAGCAGCGTGCCCTGGGTCGTCCAGCTCATCGCCAGGCCTATCAATAGCGCGATGGCAAAAATGGCCAGCACCGGGCGGTAGGTAGTCTCTTTGGCATTGGGAACGCTCATCCCTAGATGCTCACGCAGCTCTTCGTAGCCGCCGATACGCTCCCCATCGATATACACCTGCGGCGTGGTATCGACATCTTCTCGCGCCTTGAACGCGTCGATCTCCTCACGAGAGGTGAGGGTGTGGTCATCCACCGCGTAGCCTTTGCGTTTGAGCAGGTCGACGGCCTTCAAGCCGAACGGGCACATGTGCTCGGCGGTTTTCATCCGATACACCTGTGCGGTGTGGTGGGTCGTTGCTGCCATCATCAGCCTCCTTGTCGTCTTACGATCAACGTCCAGCCTTTAGCGTAGAACACCAGTGCCGCCCATAGGTCAAATGAGAGGGAAAGACCGTTGTCTGGTCCTTGACCTGTGGGTAGCCCCAAGGTGGTAAGCTTTGCAAAAAACGGTGTCATAGGAGAGCGATATGAAACGACATGCCACTGCGCTGCTGGTATCCGGTGCTTTGATGTTCGGCGCTGCGACCGCCCACGCCGCGCTGCCGGATGAGGCGACGCTGTATAAGAACCCTCAATGTGGCTGCTGCGATGAGTATGCGCGTCATCTTGAAGAACTTGGCGTAGACGTCACCATCATCGATGACGTCGAGCTGGGTGATATTAAGCAGCAGGCGGGCGTGCCTTACGGCATGGGCTCGTGCCACACCATCGAGATAGGCAACTACTGGATCGAAGGGCACGTGCCGATGGAAGCGGTTGAGGCACTGTTTGAACAGCAACCGGATGTCGATGGCATCGGCTTAGCCGGTATGCCAATTGGCACACCGGGCATGCCTGGGCCCCAAAGCGAGCCTTACAACGTTTACCTATTCAGCGATCAAGACGCCCAGCCGTTTATGACGCTGTAGGCGAAGAAGCGCCGTTGCGTCGCGCAAACTCTGCTGCGGGTGCTGGCTTGCCAAAATAGTAGCCTTGATACACATGGCATCCTAAGCGAACCAGCACCGTGCACTGGTCGGCAGTTTCCACACCCTCGGCAATCACATCAAGCCCTAGGCTCTCTGCTAGGGCGATAATGGTGGCGGCTGCCAGGTGGCTGTGGCGGGGTTTGTGCAGCGTTTCCTTAACGCCACCGGTATTCGCGTACGGGACTACCCGATGACGCTGGATCGGCTGATCGACCAGCTCCCCAAAGTGAGTTGAGCGCGTTAAAGCGTGAACGACCGCGCTGTTCGGCTGCCTAGAGTTTATCCGGCAGCGCATAGCTGGCGGTGACATGCACCACGGGGCGCGTGTCATCGCTGGCGGAGAAAATCTGTACTTCGCCCACCGCCAGGCGGCGGCCCAGCTTAATCAGCTTGGCGTGGGCGATAATATCGTGATCGCCGGAGGCTGCGCGTAGAAAGTGGCAGTTTAAATCGCTGGTCACGGCCATCGCTTCGGGGCCTATTTGGGCGAGTATCGCCACGTACAGCGCCACATCCGCAAAGCCCATCATGGTAGGGCCTGACACGCGGGGGCCAGGGCGCAGGTGCTCATGGCCAATGTGTAGGCGCATGGTGGCGCACATCTCTCCAACGCTCACTATCTTGCCCATCCGCTGGGGAAAGACTTCATCTAAAAAGTGCTCAATCTGCTCGGCGGTCATCACGGTCATTGTTGTTATTCACTCTGACAGGCTGGGGATCTGCTGCCAGTAGGTCGCCAAGAGGGCGCTGTGAACCCATCCCTGGGCGCTACTTATGCCATCCTTGGCATAAGACCCTCTCGGCAACCTACTGCCAGCGCATTAAATTGTCGCGTAGCTTGCTGTGTGTTTCTTTTACGTCAACGTAAGGCTAGCATAAATAAAAAAGCCCCAAGGCGCGAGCCTTAGGGCTGGGTGGCTATTAAGCGATTGGGCTTACTTAGCCTTATGCACCTGACGCCACGCGTGCAGGAGCGGTTCGGTGTAGCCAGAAGGCTGTTCACGGCCCTTGAAGATGAGGTCTGAGGCCGCTTTAAAGGCGGTAGAGCCTTCAAAATCGGCGCTCATGGCGGTGTAAGTGGGGTCGCCAGCGTTCTGCTCGTCAACTACTTTCGCCATACGCTTGAGGGTTTCCTCAACGCGGGGTGCATCAACGATGCCGTGGTGCAGCCAGTTGGCAATGTGCTGGCTTGAGATACGCAGCGTGGCACGGTCTTCCATCAGGCCAACGTTGTGAATATCCGGCACCTTGGAGCAGCCGACGCCGTGTTCAACCCAGCGCACCACGTAACCCAGAATACCCTGGCAGTTGTTATCCAGCTCTTGCTGAATCTCTTCATCCGACCAGTTGGGGTTTTCCGCTACCGGCACGGTGAGCAGGTCATCCAGGAAGTCCGGCTCGCCCTGGGCTTCCAGCTCGCGCTGAACGTCGTTCACGTTTACTTGGTGGTAGTGTAGCGCGTGCAGGGTCGCCGCTGTGGGGGAAGGTACCCACGCGGTGTTGGCACCGGCTTTCGGGTGGCCAATCTTCTGCTCCAGCATGCTGTGCATCAAATCGGGCATGGCCCACATGCCTTTACCGATCTGGGCGCGGCCACGCAGGCCACAGGCCAAACCGACCTGCACGTTGTTCTTCTCGTAGGCGGTGATCCACGCAGCGCTCTTCATGTCACCCTTGCGCACCATCGGGCCGGCTTCCATGGCGGTGTGCATCTCATCGCCGGTGCGGTCCAGGAAGCCGGTGTTGATGAATACCACGCGCGAGGTCGCTTCGGCAATACATGCCTTGAGGTTGACCGTGGTGCGACGCTCTTCGTCCATGATGCCCATTTTCAGGGTGTCACGGCTCATGCCGAGAATGTCTTCCACGCGGCCAAACAGCTCGTTAGCGAAGGCGACTTCTTTAGGGCCGTGCATCTTCGGCTTGACGATATACACCGAGCCTGCACGGGAGTTGCGCGGCTGGTCGGCATCTTTTTTCAGGTCGTGCAGGGCCAGCAGCGAAGTCACCACCGCGTCCAGAATGCCTTCCGGCAGCTCGTTGCCGTTTTCGTCCAGAATCGCCGGGGTGGTCATCAGATGACCCACGTTGCGCACGAACATCAGCGAACGGCCCGGTAGCGTGACGGTGTTGCCGTCAGTGGTTTGCCAAGTGCGGTCGGCGTGCAGCTTACGGGTGAAGGTTTTGCCGCCTTTCTCGATGGTCTCTTCCAGGTCACCCTTCATCAGGCCGAGCCAGTTGCTGTACACACCGACTTTATCTTCAGAATCCACCGCCGCAACGGAGTCTTCGCAATCCATGATGGCGGTCAGCGCGGCTTCAACCACGACGTCTTTGACGTGTGCCGGGTCGGTCTTGCCGATGGGGTGGCTGGCGTCGATCTGGATTTCCAGGTGCAGGCCGTTGTTGGCCAGCAGAATCGATTCGGGGGCGGAAGCATCACCGTTAAAACCAATCAGCTTACCGGAGTCTTTTAGGCCGGTTTCACGGCCGCCTTCCAGACTGACGACCAAGTGGCCGTCGCGGATGGTGTACTTCACGGCATCCCGGTGCGAGCCAGTGGCCAGCGGGGCGGCACGGTCCAGCACGCCACGGGCGTAAGCGATGACTTTTTCGCCGCGTTTCGGGTTGAAGCTGGTGCCTTTTTCCGCGCCGTCCTCTTCGGAGATGGCGTCGGTGCCATACAGCGCGTCGTACAGGCTGCCCCAGCGGGCGTTGGCCGCGTTCAGGGCGTAGCGGGCGTTGCTCACCGGCACCACCAGCTGCGGGCCTGCTTGCGTGGCGACTTCGCGGTCAACATTGGCCGTGGTGGCTTTCACGCTATTTGGCGCGTCTACCAAGTAACCCACTTCTTTCAGGAAGCTGCGGTAGGCGGGCATGTCGCTGACCGGGCCGGGGTTTTCACGGTGCCAAGCGTCCAGTTTCTCTTGCAGCGTGTCGCGCTCTTCGAGCAGCTGGCGGTTTTTCGGGGTCAAATCGTGAAATAGAGCATCGACACCGGCCCAGAAGGCGCTTTCGTCGACGCCGGTGCCCGGCAGAGCCTGCTCGTTGATGAAACGATCTAGGTCGGCTGCCACCTGTAAACGGTGACGCGTGATACGCTCGCTCATGGGGTTCTCCTGTGAAGGTGCCCGTGGTTGGTTTGAGTGCCACGGTTCGGGTGAAGGGTGATTTATGGAAAATACTTCCACACCTGCGTTGGCATGTAAACAGCGTAGACCCTAAAGCGTTAAAATGCTCGACCAAATGATAAGAGCGGGCGGCACCGCCGCTGTTATTTTGTGCTGTTACTCAGCCCATGGAAGTGTGGTGTTCACGGAGAGATGTCAATGCATAATTTCCAGCACTTGGAAGACCTGTTTCGGCAGGCGCAAGGGGAGTCGTCGCTCTCCCGCTTGACGCCAGGCGACGCGCTAACGGACGCTGTGCATGACTACTTTCGCCACTACGGCTTAGAGGCGCTGCTCAACGACACTAGCGAAGTGCATGCTGGATTCGTCGATACCGGACGGTTCGCGCTGTGGTGCCAAGTGTGGAGTCCCCCCGAGCCTACCGGCACCGCCTTTGTCATTCATGGCTATTTCGATCATTTGGGCCTGTACCGCCACCTGCTCAGTTGCCTGCTGGCCAAAGGCTGGCGCGTGGTGCTGTGGGATTTGCCCGGCCACGGGCTTTCCAGCGGCCCCCGGGCGGAAATTGAGGACTTCGATGACTACCAGCACTGCTTGGCGCACCTGCAAGAGACGCTGCAAACTCTCGGCATGGCACCGGAACCGTGGCTGGGCGTTGGCCAAAGCACCGGCGCGGCGATTCTCGCCACCGATGCGCTCACCCGTCGCGACACGGCCGGCTGGGCTGGCATTGTGCTGCTGGCCCCGCTGGTGCGCCCCTGGCGCTGGAGCCAAGCCAGCTGGCTGCATTTAATCGCCAGCCCCTTTGTCAAAGAGCTGCCGCGCAAGTATCGTCCCAACTCCACCGATGAAGCGTTCACCGCCTTTCTACGCGACCAGGACCCGCTACAGCCCGAGCGCTTGAGCGTGGCCTGGATCACGGCCATGCGCCGTTGGATGCCGCGCCTGTTAGCGCTTGAGCCCAACCCGCTGCCCACGCTGATTCTGCAGGGCGAGCAGGACCTCACCGTGGATTGGGAGTGGAACCTGGCCATCCTGGCGGAGAAGTTTCCCAACGCGGAGATTCACCGCCACCCGGAGGCGCGCCACCACTTGGTGAACGAAGCCGAGCCGATTCGCCAAGTGCTGTTTGAAGCGCTCGATCGCTTTATCGAGAACGTGCATTAAGCTCCCTTCAATAGCCGATCCAACTGCCGGTAGCCGATGGCTTCGATAAAGTGCGGCTGGGAGGGCTTGGGCTCGCCCTGCAGGTCGGCCAGGGTGAGGGCAACGCGCAGCACGCGGTGGTAGGCGCGGGCGGAGAGCTTGAGCTTTTCCAGCACGCCTGCCAGCCAGGCGCGCTCTTCATCATTAAGGGCGCAGGCGGCTTCCAGCGCTTTACCGCTGAGCTGGCTGTTGAGCGCGCCCCGAGCCATTTGCCGCTCCCGGGCCGCCATCACTCGCTCGCGCACCGCGCTGGAGGGCTCGCCCTGAGTTTGCGCGGTGAGTTGCTCCGGGGGCAGCGCGGGCACTTCCACTTGCAGGTCGATGCGGTCCAGCAGCGGGCCAGAGAGGCGTGCCTGATAGCGCTGAATTTGGCTGGCACTGCACTGGCAGCGTTGGCGTGGGTCGCCCAGGTGCCCGCAGGGGCAAGGGTTCATCGCGGCAACGAGCTGAAATTGAGCGGGATATCGGCGCTCATGGCTGGCGCGAGACAGATGAATTTCCCCTGTTTCTAGGGGTTGCCGAAGGACCTCCAGTACGTTGCGGGAGAACTCTGGCAGCTCATCCAAAAACAGCACGCCGTGGTGCGCAAGCGATATTTCACCCGGTTTGGGTTTGGAGCCGCCGCCGACCAGTGCGGCGGCGCTAGCGCTGTGGTGGGGTTGGCGGAAGGGCCGTTGGCCCCAGTCGGCTTCCAGTGGCAAGCCACATACCGAACGCACCGCCGCCACCTCCAGGGCGTCGTCCTCGGAAAGCGGCGGCAGAATGCCGGGCAAGCGGCTGGCGAGCATGGTTTTTCCGGTGCCGGGTGGGCCTGCGAGCAATAGGTTATGGCCTCCTGCAGCAGCGACCTCTAACGCCCGGCGCGCCTGATGCTGGCCGCGCACGTCGGCTAAGTCCGCCACCGGGGCGGTGGATTTAACGGAGGCTGAGAGCTGGTGGGGCTGAATTTTCTCCTGGCCCAGCAAGTGAGCCACCACTTGCCAGAGAGAGTCGGCGGGCAGCACCGGCAAATCGCCCGCCAGGGCGGCTTCATCGGCGCAGGCGCGGGGCACGATCAGCGCTTTGTTGGCGCGCCGGGTGGCCAGCGCAAACGGCAGCACACCGGGCACCGCCCGCAGTTTGCCATCCAGGGCCAGTTCACCCGCGCACTCCATGCCTTCCAGCGCATCCACCGGGATTTGGCCCGAGGCCGCGAGGATGCCCAGCGCAATCGGCAAATCAAAGCGGCCGCCCTCTTTGGGCAGGTCCGCCGGGGCGAGGTTGAGGGTAATGCGCTTGGTGTTGGGGAAATCAAAACCCGCGTTGATCAAGGCGCTGCGCACCCGTTCGCGGCTCTCTTTCACGGCGGTTTCCGGCAACCCTACCAGGGTTAACCCCGGCAAACCGTTAGCTAAGTGAACCTCTACATGTACCGCCGGTGCTTCCAACCCCACGCCTGCCCGCGTGGCCACAATGGCTAGCGTCATCGCCTTTCCTCTGCTGTTGTCACTTACTCCAATGTAGGATAAAGATACATTAGCTTAAGTATTTAACCTAACGTAATTAAGAAGGCTTTGGTAGCGCTTAAGCAACTGGTTCAAGTAACGGAGATGGCTTGACGAGGTAATGCGCCTGCATTACTTTGTATGCATTACCTTTGCATTGCTATCAAGCGGAGAGCGACAGTGAGCACGCTTATCGAAGACGACTCAACTCTGACGGATCGCTATCAAACGACTGTTCCGGCATCGATTCGCCGGGCGCTAAAGCTGAAGCGCCGTGACCGTATTCATTATACCGTTCGTCCTGATGGTGAAGTGGTGCTTTCCAAGGCGAGTGATGAGGCCAGGCACGACCCTGTGATGGTCAACTTCCTCAATTTTCTAGAGCGCGATCTTCTGGCGCATCCGGAAAATATTCGCCCGGTGACTGCCAGTAGCTTTGCCGAGGCCGAACGGCTTACCGCAGGTATTGAGGTAGACCTCGAAGAGGCGCTGGAAGAGGATGATGACGACGAATGAAGCCTCTGGAGGTTAATGGGTGGACGATTTATGCCCATCCGTTGTTCTTGGAACAAGTCGAAGCACTCACCTTGAAGGTGAGACATCTTCAATCGAAAGATCCTGCCGGTTATCGAAACAAGGCGTCCACCAAGCGTCTAGCAGCGATCATGAAGCTAGCCTTGAATGATATTCCGCAGGATCCATCAGGCACTCAATATCGCCAAGGGAGCACGCTTGGCACAGAGCACACTCATTGGCAACGAGCAACGTTCTACCAGCAGTACCGGCTGTTCTTTCGCTATGATGCTGCGAGCAAAATCATTATTTATGCATGGGTCAATGATGACGCTACAAAACGCGCTTATGGCAGTAAGCATGATGCTTACTCTGTCTTTCAGAAAATGCTCAGCAGTGGCAACCCACCGGATAGTTGGACAGCCTTACAGAAAGCCTCAATGAGCGAAGTGGAACGAACCCATTTACTTTTAGCGGCAGATAACAACGATAACTAAATCATACTAGATCTTTTTGGGGGTTCTTCGTCACTTTATGTGGATTTGGCCTGATCGAACAGGCGGCCCACGCTTTCTATCACCATGTACAGGGCGAATACGGCCAGCAGTATCGCCCCAGTAAACCCGCCCAGCGCGTTGACCTTTCCGGTGCCAAACGAGAACCGGTCACTCGTAGCCTGCTTCCGAGCATAGGCATACGCGAAGGCGGCAATGCCCAGTGCCACTGCGTGAGAACCCATGTGCAACCCATCGGCCAGCAGCGCCATTGATCCGTAGATCACCCCCGCCGTAATTTCCCACACCATCATGGCCAGGGTCAGCCCGACCACAATGAGCGTCCGCGACTCACCGGAGCGTTTATGATTCTGGCCAAACGTGTGATCGTGTTGCCATTGGTCAAGGCGATGGTGATGCATGACGGGCGTACCTAAGGAAAGAAGATCATATTCAGCGTAGGCGCTATCGAGCATTGCGACGCCACCTATCCCCCCAGGGGGGATAGGTGGGATACTAGTGGAGATCAGGTGGGTTCACAACCAAGCGTGTGAGAGTAAGCGCAGCGAACTATAAAGGACGACGCTAATGAGACGGAAACGTCACCGGCGGGGACTGCTGGCTAAAAAAACACAAGAGACGCTAAGATACCCAGAAGCGCGCAACCCGCCAGCACTTTGAGCATGCCCACCTTGAAATGAAAAATCGCGACCATGGCGCCTGCCGCCAGTAACAACGCCAATAGATCAAGAGACGCTAAATTCGGCGCTAAAATACGCGCCCCCATCACGTGCCACTCGCCTACGTCAGCGAAAATAACGTGAACGCCAAACCAGATGGCCAGGTTGAGGATAACCCCGACGACCGCAGCGGTAATGGCGGACAGCGCAGCGCTTAGGGCGCGGTTGTCACGTAGACGCTCCACATAGGGAGCCCCTAAAAATATCCAAAGGAAACAAGGAATGAACGTTACCCATGTGGTCAGCAGTGCGGCGAGCGTTGCCGCCAACATGGGATCAAGGCCTGTGGCGTCACGATAAGCGCCCATAAACCCAACAAACTGGACGACTTGAATTAATGGGCCCGGTGTTGTCTCCGCCATGCCCAGGCCATCCAGCATCTCGCCCGGTGCCAGCCATCCATAGTTTTGCACCGCCTCTTGAGTGACGTAGCCCAATACCGCGTAGGCACCGCCAAAGGTCACCACCGCCATCTTGCTAAAGAAGAATGCGATCTGACTGAACACATTCTCGCTACCGAATAGCGCTAATAGCAGTACCACGGGCGTCAGCCACAATAGGAGTAACGTGCCTGACATGCGTAGCGACCACTGGTGATTGGGGCGTGCATGGGCAGGCAGCCCTTCTCCCAGTAGAGAGTCTCGGTCGCTAAGCACTGACTCGTCGGCATCACCGTGGCCACCGCCCACCTGGAAGGCCGGCATGCCGCGCTTTCCTCCCCAGTACCCCAGAAGGGCCGCGCTCAGAATAATCAGCGGAAACGCCACCTCAAAAAAGAAGATAGCGACAAACGCGGCAGCGGCGATGCCAAGCATTATCTGATTTTTCAGCGCCCGCTTGCCGATACGGACGACAGCGTTAAGTACCACGGCCAGAACCGCCGCTTTTAGGCCAAAGAAGAGTCCCTCAACGGCTCCCACATTGCCTAAGGCGGCATACAGGTAGCTCAGGGCTAGAATGGCGATGAAGCCAGGTAGCACAAAGAGGCTGCCCGCGACTAAACCACCTTTGGTACGATGCATCAGCCAACCGATATAGATAGCCAACTGCTGCGCTTCTGGCCCCGGCAGCATCATGCAATAGTTAAGCGCGTGCAGAAAACGGCGCTCGCCAATCCATTTTTTTTCTTCGACAAGGATGCGATGCATCACCGCTATCTGACCCGCTGGGCCGCCGAAGCTCAATAGTGCGATTCTTAACCAGACCCTAACGGCCTCACGGAACGGGACTTGATGGGTCGACTCAATGTTGGACGGCATGGCACACTCTCTAACGAGTCAGGGTATTATTTTGTAGAATGTATAACAGTAAGGTTATATATGCAACGTAAGAGGCGGTATGGCAGATAACGAACAACACTGGTTAATCCTGATCATGCGCCTCAGTGGGCGGTCGGGCACACCCCGTATGAGGATCTGGCGGGCACTTCGTGGTTTAGGTGCTGCGGTACTCAGAGACGGCGTCTACTTACTGCCTGCTAGCCCCACGCGAAGGGAAGCGCTGGAGCTGCAAGTCGGCGCTATTCGGGAGCTGGGAGGTAACGCGCTGCTGATCGAGGTAGACGATTCAGCCATAGATAGCGTCGAGGTATTGCCTTCGCTCTTTGATCGAACGCCAGATTTTCAGGCCTTACGGGCGGCAGTGGCTGACTGGAAACAGGCATGCCCTCAGTTGGAGGAGCGAGACGCGCAGCGTCAATTGACCCAGTTGCAGCGACGTTTACAAAGCATTGTGGAGATTGATTTTTTTCCAGGATCAGAAAGCGAGCGCGCTATCATGGCCTTGGCAGAAGCGGAGACCGTCTTCAATCGTTGCTTTGTGCCAGATGAGCCCCAGCCGATCCAGGCCGAGATCCCACGGCTTGATCACTCTGCATTTCGTGGAAAACGGTGGGCCACGCGCCGTCGCCCTTGGGTGGATAGGCTAGCATCGGCTTGGTTGATCAAGCGCTTTATTGATCCTGAGGCTCGCTTCGTGTGGCTAGAACATCCAAGCCAGTGCCCGCCAGACGCGCTGGGGTTTGATTATGATGGAGCCTATTTCACCCATATTGATGACAAGGTGACGTTTGAAGTGCTGCTCGCGAGTTTTAGCCTTGAGACGCAGGCAGGCTTGAGCAGAATTGCGGAGCTAGTACACTACTTGGACGTGGGGGGCACCCCTGTACCAGAGGCCGTGGGGTTAAAACTTATGCTGGCCGGGGCTAAAGAGCGCTGTGACGACGATGATGCCCTGCTGCAACATACCGATATGTTGTTTGATGACCTTTACCAAGCATATTTGGCGGGAGACCCAGGCCGGGAGTGAGTATGCGCTAATAGTGAAAAGGCCGGGTTTACCCCAGCCTTTTGCTAGCGACCCTTATGGCTCGAAGGGTTCCAGGCTAATTAATCGCGGATCAGGGGACGTGCTGAAGCCGTCTTCAAAGGTAAACCAGCTAACGCTATGAATCGCTGTAGGCCTACCAGTGTCAGGCCCGGCAAGCCATTCGCCAGATGTACTTCGACATGCACCGCCGGTGCTTCCAACCCCACGCCCGCCCGCGTGGCCACAATCGCTAATGTCATGGCGCTCCCTCGCAACGTCTCTCAATTGGCTCACTCAGTTTAATGAGTCTGCTCGTTGGCTAAGCCTACTTTATTTCAAGCGTTGAGCGCTACTGAGCGGCCAGCGAGTAAAGCGTTAATGTGCCCCCTGGGCGTTCAATGCGCTGCTCAGTTCGCGGGCAAAGCGCTGGGCGGAGGGCAGGGCGCCAAAGCTCCAGACTGGCGGCAGGCGCAGCAGATGGCCATGTTGAACGCTCGGCAATTGTTGCCACAGGCCGCTCTTTTCCAACTGCGCTTCCACCCCTGCGGGGAGCGGGTCAACGATGACCAGGGTGGCGTCGGGGTAGCGTGCCAGCGCCTCGATACCGACCAAGGCGAAGCCCCAGGCGTTGGTGGGCTCATCCCAGGCGTTGGGCAGCGCCAGCTGTTCCAATACGGCGTTGTAGAGGCTGTTCTCGCCAAATACCCGCACATGCCGAGCATCCATGAACTGCACCATCAGCAATGGAGATGCGTTGCCGGGCGGGTAGCGCAGCTCGCGCATCAGCTGCTGGGTGTTCTCGATCAGCGCGTCGGCTTCTGCGTTGCGTTCGGTCAACTCGCCCAACTGGCGGGTGAGGGTCTGCATTTCCTGCCACGTATCGGTGCCTGGCGAGTAAAGGGCGAAAGTGCCCACCGGCGCGATGCGCTCCAACCGAGGAATCAGCCCGGTAAACATGGGCGAGAGCAGGGTTTGCTCAGGGGGCGATTGGGCCAACTGCTCGAAGTTGGGCTGGGTGCGTAGGCCAAGGTCGCTGACGTGCTCCGGGATACGCGGCTCGCCTACCCAATCGTGATATCCCGGCTGTTGCGCGATACCGCTGACCGGAGCGCCAATCGCCAGCAGCGTTTCGGCGATGGTCCAGTCGATAGTGGCCCACTGGGCGTGGCTGGCGGTGCTGAACAGCAGGGCTGCCGCGAGCAAGCAGCTGCGGGCCAGGGTCGGGAGTCGGGGGATGCAGCGCATGAAGTGGGCACCTGACAATAAGCGCTTTATTTAAACGATTCTGTTTATCAATTGCAAATGGAAACAGCGGAGGTCGCACAAGTCGTCAGCGCGAGACGCCTCAGGGGCGTAACTGCTCCAACATGGTGCATGAGGTGGCTTTCGCCATGCCTTCGCGCGTTTGATGCGTCACAAAGTGAGCCGTAAGGGGTCAGGCGGATAAGCGCGCTGGGTGCTATCCAAGGCCACCCAGCGTTGCCTCAGCTTGGGTTGCCGGGGGTGGGCTTGCCTTGCTCGGCAGGCTCAACGGGGGCTGGCGGTACTTCGGCTTCCATGGGGGGGGGGCTGCGCGGCGCTGGCCGCTTCCACCGTGGCTTCCAGGCTGGCCACCTGACGCTCCAGCGCTTCGACACGCGCGCGCGTGCGCTGCAGCACATCCATCAAAATATCGAAATCTTCCCGCGATACCAGCTCCAGGCGGTCAAACGCGCCGCGTACCACCTGCTGGACACCTTTCTGAATATCTTCCGGGGCTTGCGAGGCATTCTGCAAACGGTCGCCGATCTGCTGGGCTAAGCGGCTAATGCGGTCTTGGGGCGCCATGGCTCTCTCCTTAAACGATCACGCATAAATGTGAACTGCTTGTGAGTAAGGATACGCAACCCGCCGACGATTCGCATGTGCTGTTTGTTAATTAAGCGCAATGGATAGTGAGCAGATGGGGAGCGGACAAATGCATCGAAATGGAGCGGCTAGCTTTTTTCAATGTTCTTTTATGGTGCAGGGCAAGTCCGGCACGTAGTAGGTAGCGGTGCTTAGTTACCGCCACTTACTTATGTTAATAATTTAAGTTTTTGAATTTAAATAATAAAAAAGTGAGTGGCACGGTATGAGCATTAGTAGGGTAAGCACTAAATTCGGGCGGCCATGCCGCTATCCACCGAGCCAGCAGGGGAGATCCGGGATGAAACTCATCACCGCTATCATCAAGCCATTCAAGCTTGACGACGTTCGTGAAGCACTCGCCGACAACGGCGTTCAAGGGATTACGGTTACTGAAGTGAAAGGCTTTGGCCGTCAAAAGGGGCATACCGAACTCTACCGTGGTGCGGAATACGTGGTCGACTTTCTGCCCAAGGTGAAAGTGGAAGTCGCCGTCGACGATGCGCGCCTGGAGAGCGTGCTGGATGCCATCTGCAATGCAGCGAATAGCGGCAAAATCGGCGACGGTAAAGTGTTCGTCACACCGTTGGAAGATGTGATCCGTATTCGTACCGGTGAGCGCGGTGCCGACGCCGTTTAAGGGCCGACTTTGAGTTGCTGATGACGTTTTAACGTCGCCAAGTATCTCTTCCAAGTACCTTTTCCAAGTACCTCTTCTTAGTACAAACGGGGAACACCTCATGAATGAGTTAGCTGATTTGAGCTACGCGCTCGATACGTTTTACTTCTTGATCTGCGGCGTGCTGGTCATGTGGATGGCTGCAGGCTTCTCTATGTTGGAGGCGGGCCTAGTTCGCTCCAAAAACACCGCCGAAATCCTGACTAAAAACATCGCACTGTTTGCGATTGCCTGCACCATGTATTTACTGGTGGGCTACTACATCATGTACTCCAGCAGCGCAGGCGGCTTCCTGCCGAACCTGGGCTTCTTGATCGGTACTGAAAACAGCGCCGATGCAGTGCTGGCCGGTGGCGACGATGCGCCTTACTACTCGATGCGCTCTGACTTCTTCTTCCAGGTGGTGTTTGTTGCCACCGCCATGTCGATTGTTTCGGGTGCCGTGGCTGAGCGTATGAAGCTGTGGGCATTCCTGGCCTTTGCCGTGGTGATGACTGCGTTCATCTACCCGGTGTCTGGCTACTGGACCTGGGGCGGCGGCTGGTTGTCTGAAGTGGGCTACTCTGACTACGCGGGTTCCGGCATTGTGCACATGGCCGGTGCCGCTGCAGCGTTGGCAGGTGTGCTGGTCCTGGGCCCCCGTAAGGGCAAGTATGGCAAAGACGGTTCTATCCACGCGATTCCGGGCGCCAACATGCCGCTGGCCACGCTGGGTACCTTCATCCTGTGGATGGGCTGGTTCGGTTTCAACGGTGGTTCTGAGCTGAAAATGTCCGATATCGGTTCAGCTAACAACGTTGCGCAAGTGTTCGTGAACACCAACGCAGCGGCTGCTGGTGGTGTCATCGCCGCGCTTATTCTAGCCAAGCTGTGGTTCCGCAAGGCGGACCTCACCATGGCGCTGAACGGTGCGCTGGCTGGCCTGGTCGCTATCACCGCTGACCCGCTTTCTCCTTCAGCGCTGGGTGCTGCCATTATTGGCGCAGTAGGTGGCCTGATTGTTGTCGCGGCTATCGTAACGTTGGACAAACTGAAGCTGGACGATCCGGTTGGTGCGATCTCCGTTCACGGTGTGGTCGGTATCTGGGGTGTGTTGGCAGTACCGCTGAATAATGGCGATGCTTCTTTCGGTGCACAGTTGATCGGTATCGTGGGCATCTTTGGCTGGGTCTTCATCGCAAGCTTAGTGGTATGGCTGGTGCTGAAAGCGATCATGGGTATCCGCGTTAGCGAAGAAGAAGAGTATGAAGGCGTCGATATCGCTGAGTGCGGTCTGGAAGCCTATCCCGAGTTTAGCGTTAAGAAATAAGCTTGCGCTAATCATGTGAGCTGGCGTGCTCCTTTTGGCCTCCCCGAGTGGGAGGCCTTTTTGTCCTTCACAGGTAGGTTGCACGCTGGTTGTTATGAGCTAGGTACATACGGGTTTTTTATTCTCCGCCCATGGCGGTGTATGCTTAACCGACTGGGTAACGGGCTTGGCTATGCAAGCGCCCCGCCAACCTTGATGGGTTATGACAACCGTTTAACAACGCTGTTTTGATAACAGTGGGCCACCAAGCTAGAGGATGTCGCAATGAAATTGATCTCAGCCATTATCAAGCCGTTCAAGCTTGATGACGTACGCGAATCGCTCTCTGATATCGGCGTGCAGGGCATTACGGTAACGGAAGTAAAAGGGTTTGGCCGTCAGAAGGGTCACACAGAACTCTACCGTGGCGCGGAGTACGTGGTGGATTTCCTGCCCAAGGTGAAGCTGGAAGTGGCCGTCGACGATGATATGGCCGAGCAGGTGATCGACGCGATTACTCAGGTCGCCAACACCGGTAAGATCGGTGACGGTAAAATCTTTGTGATGCCCCTTGAGCAGGTCATCCGTATTCGTACCGGCGAAACAGGTAAAGACGCTGTCTAACCACGGTGAATGGTAAGGCGTGAACAGTGAGTCGCGCTGAATCGACAAAGCCCCTGTGGATAATATCCACAGGGGCTTTGTGCATAAGGCGACGATGACACGGGCTACGATTTTCTATTCACCCTTCACCCTTCACCCTTCACCCTTCGAACGAGGCTCACTTCTCAACGAAGGCGCGTTCGATGACGTAGTCGCCCGGCTCGCCCATACGCGGGGAGATATTCAGGCCCAGCTCGTCGAGCAGCGCGCTGGTGTCGTCCAGCATTGCCGGGCTGCCGCAGATCATGGCGCGGTCTTGGCGCGGGTCAATCGGCGGTAGGCCGGTGTCTTCAAACAGCTTGCCGGTGCGAATATGGTCGGTCAGGCGACCCATGGTGTGAAACTCTTCGCGAGTCACCGTGGGGTAGTACACCAGCTTCTCGGCGATCTCTTCGCCCAGGTACTCGTGGGCGGGCAGCTCTTTGGTGATGAAGTCGGCGTAGGCCAGCTCAGAGACTTCACGCACGCCATGTACCAGCACCACTTTTTCAAAGCGCTCGTAGACTTCCGGGTCTTGGATCAGGCTCATAAACGGCGCCAAGCCAGTGCCGGTCGAGAGCATATACAGGTTGCGGCCCGGCAGCAGGTCGTCGCACACCAGTGTGCCGGTCGGCTTGCGGCTGACCATGATCTGGTCGCCCACTTTCAGGTGTTGCAGGCGCGAGGTGAGCGGGCCATCCGGCACCTTGATGCTGAAGAACTCAAGGTGATCTTCGTAGTTGGGGCTGGCGATGGAGTAAGCGCGCATCAGGGGTTTGCCGTCCACTTCCAGGCCGATCATAACGAACTGGCCGTTCTTGAAGCGCAGGCTGCGCTCGCGAGTGGTGCGGAAGCTGAATAGGGTATCGTTCCAGTGGTGAACGCTTAACACTTCTTCCAGGGCAAACTTGCTCATGCTAACTCCTCCAGGGGCAGCGAGGCCTAAGCCTTGCTCGCCATATTCCAAAAAAGAATAAAAAATAGCTCTATAGGTTGCTATCAATTCTAAATAAGGGTGGTATATCTGTTAAGCAAATTATCTTGATAACGCTTATCTTTAAAATCGATATAGCCCTTCGCCGATCACTCGACAGATAGGTTTTGGTCATGCACTACACCCTGCGACAGTTAGAAGTTTTCGTAGCCGTTGCTCAGCACGAGAGCGTTTCTCACGCGGCGCGCGCGCTGGCCATGTCGCAATCGGCTACCAGCACAGCGCTGGCGGAGCTGGAGCGCCAGTTCGATTGCCAACTGCTTGATCGCATCGGGAAACGGCTGAAACTCAACGCGCTCGGCTTCCAGCTACTGCCCAAGGCGGTGGCCCTGCTGGACCGCGCCGAGGAGGTCGAGGAGCTACTGCGGGGCCAACAGGGCGTGGGCGCATTGGACGTCGGCGCGACGCTCACCATCGGTAACTATCTCGCCACGCTGCTAATCAGCGATTTCATGCAGCGCTATCCCGGTAGCCGAGTGCGGCTGGCGGTGCGCAATACGCGGCATATCATCGAGGGCGTGCGCCAGCACTCGCTCGATTTAGGGCTGATCGAGGGGCAGTGCGATGACGACATGATCATCAGCCAGCCCTGGGTCGAGGATGAGCTGTGCGTGTTCTGCTCGCCGCGCCACCCGCTGGCGGGGCGGGAGCATCTGGAGCTGGATCAGCTGCTGCGGGAGGATTGGATCATGCGTGAGGAGGGCTCAGGCACGCGCATGACGCTGGAGCATGCCGCCCGCCACCGTCGCAGCCGGTTCAATACGCTGTTGGAGCTGGAGCATACCGAGGGCATTAAACGCGCGGTGGAGTCGGGATTAGGGATTGGCTGCGTGTCGCGGCTGGCACTGCGTGATGCCTTCCGGCGCGGCAGCTTGGTGCCGCTGCCCACGCCGGAGTTGGATCTCAAGCGCCAGTTCACGTTCATTTGGCATCGCCACAAGTACCTCACCACCGGCGTGCGGGAGTTTTTACGTCTCTGCCGGGAAATGACCGCCGGGGCCAAGCGCAGTGACGATATCCCGCTGCCACCGATACCCTAGCGGTTACACCTTGGCCTTTTCAGGGCTTGGCAGCGCCTGAGCCGGGTGCTGCGACGCCTCTAGCGTAAAGCCACCCACTAGCGCGGCCAGCTTGTCCGCTTGGTCTTTGAGCTGCTCTGCAGCGGTGGTGGACTCTTGCACCAGGGCGGCGTTTTGCTGGGTCATCTGATCCAGGTCGGTCACCGCGACGCTGACTTGGTTGATGCCGTCGTTCTGCTCACCGGCTGCCGTACTGATATCGCCCAGCATTTGGGTGACGCGAGTTACGCTATCGGCCAGCTCGTGCATGGCGGCTTCGCTGCTGCGCGAGGCGAGCTTGCGCACTTCATCGGCCACCACGGCAAAGCCGCGCCCGTGTTCGCCAGCCCGCGCTGCTTCTACTGAGGCGTTGAGTGCCAGCAGGTTGGTTTGGAAGGCAATGCTGTTCATCAGCAAGAGGCGAAAGAGCGTATCGAGTGCCATCCTTGAACCAGTAGAACAAAGATTCATGGTTAACGCATGACATGGCCGCCACCGCGAGCGCTGCGGCGGCCATGGAGGAGTGGCAGACGAGACGTTTAGAAGGTCTCTGACGTGCGCGGTAAGCGATCCTGCGGCGCTTGCAGCGCGGGTGATGCCGCGTTAGAGAGTTTGAAACTGCTGATCGTGCCGGTCAGGCGATCCGCCTGCTCTTTCAACTGCTCGGCGGCGGTGGTGGACTCTTCCACCATGGCGGCGTTTTCCTGGGTCATCCGGTCCAGCTCGGCCACGGCGATGTTGACCTGTTTGATGCCATCGCTTTGCTCGCTGGTTGCAGCGTTGATCTCTTCCAGTACGTCGGTTACGCGGGTGATGTGGTCTACGATATCCTTCATCGTGCTACCCGCATTGCGTACCAACGAGGTGCCGTTATTCACCTTGGCTTGCGAGTCTTCGATCAGTTTCTGGATATCGTTGGCCGCGTCGCTGCTGCGGCCAGCCAGTTTGCGCACTTCCTCTGCCACGACGGCAAAGCCACGGCCATGCTCGCCAGCCCGCGCTGCTTCTACCGAGGCGTTGAGCGCCAGCAGGTTGGTCTGGAAGGCAATGCTGTTCATCAGCGTGACGATCTCGCCAATCTTGTTGGAGGCGTCGGAAATATCTTCCATGGTGGTGACCACGTTCGACACCACCTGACCGCCCTCTTTCGCGACTTCGGTGGCCGCGTGGGAGAGCTTGTTGGCTTCCTGTGCTGAGGCCGCCGTGTGCTGCACGGTGCTGGTGATTTGCTCTACCGATGCGGAGGTTTGCTGCAGGCTAGACGCCGCGTTGTCGGTACGGCGGGAGAGGTCTTGGCCGCCCATGGCAATCTCGTTAGCGGCGTGGTGCACCGATTCGCTGCTGGTGCGCACATCGATCAAGACGTCTTCCATTTTGCCTACGAAGCGATTGAAGGCGCTGGCAATTTGAGCCACTTCGTCGGTGCCCTCTTCGGGAAGGCGCTGGGTCAAGTCGCCTTCGCCCGAGGCGATGTTATCCATCGCGTTGCGCACCCCCAGCAGGCGGCGCAACAGTAGCGACAGCAGCAGCCCAAATACCACAGCGGTAATGGCCGCGACGATCAGCAGGGTAACGATGGACGTGGTGGCAATGGCGCGCAGGTCTGCGGTGGCCTCTGCTTCGTCTAACGCGACGACCAACTGCCAACCGCTGTTGCCGCCTACAGCACTGCCCATTAGCAGTTTATCGCTGCCTTGCAGAGCTAGCGGCTGTGGGGAGTCTGCCTGCACGATGCGAGTGAGGTCCGAAGGCGTGAGCGCATCGCTTAATACACTTGAAGGCTCCAGCGTCAGCGACTCATCCGGATGGGCAACCAGCGTGCCATCGTTGGTGGTTAGAAAGCCAAAGCTAGACGGTGTGGGGGAAATGCTGGCAACAATATCGATAACGTCAGCAATCGTAATATCGGCCCCAACCACAGCGGCTAGTTCGCCGTTTTGATAGAAGGGGCGAGCGAAGGTAATGATCAGGCCGCCCGTTTGAGCATCGACATACGGGGCGGTGATGATAGTGTCTTGCGCGTTCACCGCGCCTTGATACCAGGGACGCTGGCGTGGGTCATAATCGCTAGGGGGTTGCCAGCCGTCTGAGAAAATTCCCTCTGATGTGGACGGGTAAGCAATGTAAGCGGTCATAAAGTCGCCAGAATCGGCTAATTGTCGCAAGGCTTGTAGCGGCTCTTCGCTACCTGCAGTGTGTTCCATGCTGGCTAACATCGTGTAGCGCGCATTGAACCACTCATCGATGGCCTGTGTGTTTCCATTCACAACAGCGCTTAGGTTGCGATTAACCTGCTCACTATTGTGATGCTTTACAGTCGTGTAACTAGCAATGCCATTCACCGTTAAAGCCAACACAATAGCGATAAGGGCCGCTAGCAAGATACGTAAACGTAGGGAAGAAAACATAGTCGCTCTCGGGATCATCAGGGTTCATGATGGGTATCGGCGAGAGCGACTACGCCTTTAGTAAAAAGCAGGAAAAAGTTAGTAAGCGCTAACTGTAGTGTTAACGAAGATCGCTGACCGCGTTCTGAATATCAGCCATGGACGCTTTGCTGAGGTCTTTCGAGAGCGTGTGGGTGACCAGCTTCTGCGTGGGGTTATCGAGCTTCTCTTTGAGCAGCCCCAAGAACTTGGGAGGCGCGACCATGATCAGCTTGTCCATGCTGTTGTCCACCCGCGCAGTGTAGAGTCGCTGGGCGACTTCTTTGGCAAACAGCTCGTTTTCATGTTGGGAGGCCGCGCCTTCCTCGCCGGATGAGCGCGATGACGTTGACGTAGACTCATGAACATCGGCACCGCGGCGGTCCGTGATCAAGTCGCCTTCATGCAGCCTGCCTGCAGCGTGTACCAAGCTCTCCTGCTCGGCGAGGTGAAGTGCATCACGGGTGAAGATACGTGCCCGAGCGGCGTCGGCTACCACGATATAGGTGGTCATTGTCATACGTCCTCCATGTCATTGATTACCCTTTAACCATGGCAATCGTTCGGTGTTTGGTCAAATACGGTTTTTGAGAGATGACAATGGACTTACTGCGTACAAATTATCATTGGCGAAATCGCTATTTACTCATGCGCCATGGCCATAGCCAGGCTAACGCCCAGCGGAAAATTATCAGCTCCCCCGAGCGGGGGCTTACGAATTATGGGCTCTCTGAACAGGGTGAACAGCAGTTGGTGGATGTGCTGGCGCAGTGGCGCTGGCCGGAGCCGACGCGGGTGGTACATTCAGATTTTTTACGCACCACACACACTGCCGCCAGAGTGACGGAGGCGTTCGCGCTGGAAATGCAACAAGAGGAGCGCTTGCGAGAGCGCCATTTTGGCGAGCTGGAAGGCCAGGCAGATAGCCATTACCCCGAGGTATGGGCGCAGGATGCCCAGAGTGCCGCGCATCGGCAGTGGCAGGTAGAGCCGCTCACCAGCGTGGCAGCGCGCATGTGCGCGACGCTGGAAGCACTGGAGCAGCGCTGGCAAGGGGAAACGGTACTGGTGGTGAGCCACGGTGACCCGTTACAAATTCTGCTCACGGCGCTGGCAGGCAAGCCATTGACCCAGCACCGTGAGCAGCTCGCGCTGGCCCCGGCCAGCATCACGCTGGTAGGCGGTTAGGCGCCGTCCTTGGGGGGAATCCAGGCGATCATGTCGACTTCCACGTCGGCACCGCCCGCCAGGCCGGTCACGCCGATGCAGGTGCGGGTGGGCAGCGTTAATGCCCCAGAATCTGGCTCAGGAAGAGCCGGGTGCGCTCGGACTGCGGGTTGTTGAAGAACGGCTCCGGCGCGTTCTCTTCAATGATTTGCCCTTGGTCCATGAAGATCACGCGGTCGGCCACGGTCTTGGCGAAGCCCATTTCATGGGTCACGCAGAGCATGGTCATGCCCTCTTCGGCCAGTTCGATCATCACGTCCAGTACTTCCTTGATCATCTCCGGGTCGAGGGCCGAGGTCGGCTCATCGAACAGCATCACGTCCGGATGCATACATAGCGAGCGGGCAATCGCTACCCGCTGCTGCTGGCCGCCGGAGAGCTGGCCGGGATACTTCTTCGCTTGTTCGGCGATGCGTACCCGCTGCAGGTAGCGCATGGCCTGCTCTTCGGCTTCTTTGCGCGGCTTTTTCTGTACCCACATAGGGGCGATACAGCAGTTCTCCAGCACGGTGAGGTGAGGGAACAGGTTGAAGTGCTGGAACACCATGCCGACGCTACGGCGAATCTGCTCGATGCGTTTAACATCTTGGGTCAGCGGCACGCCGCCGACCACGATCTCGCCCTTTTGATGCTCTTCCAGGTGGTTGATGCAGCGGATCATGGTGGATTTGCCCGAGCCAGAAGGCCCGCAAATGACGATCCGCTCGCCGCGCTTCACTTCCAGATAGATGTCGCGCAGCACGTGAAAATCGCCGTACCACTTGTTGACGCCGCGCATTTCGACCATCAGATCCGAAGTACCGGTGCCAGGGTTATGGGAAGCTGCTTGAGTCATGTCACTATCCTGCTAAAAAATCGTTGATAAAAGCGGCGTTAGCGCTTGTGGCCGGTATGCAGCTTGCGTTCTAGGTACTGACTGTAGCGCGACATGCTGAAACAGAAGATCCAGAACATGAAGGCGGCAAACACGTAACCTTCCAACGAGAAGCCTAACCAGCGTGAGTCGGCCAGTGCCGCTTGCACGATCCCCAAAAGGTCAAAGAGCCCGATAATCATGACCAGGGTGGTGTCTTTAAACAGCGAGATAAACGTATTCACGATGCCGGGAATCATCATCTTCAGCGCTTGGGGAAGAATGATCAGCCCCATGCGCTTCCAGTAAGTCATGCCGAGCGCTGCCGCGGCCTCTTCCTGGCCTTTTGGAATCGCCTGCAAGCCGCCACGAATGACCTCTGCCATATAGGCGCTCTGGAACAGCGTTAAGCCGATCAGGGCACGCACTAGGCGGTCAACGCTCATATCGGAGGGCAGGAACAGCGGCAGCATGACCGAGGCCATAAACAGCACGGTGATCAGCGGCACGCCACGCCAGAACTCGATAAAGATGACGCAGAAGCTCTTGACGATGGGCATGTTCGAACGCCGCCCCAGGGCCAGCACGATACCGATCGGCAGCGCGCCTACCATGCCCACCGTGGCCAGCAGCAGGGTCAGCATCAGGCCGCCCCAGCGATGGGTCGGCACACGCGGCAGGTCGAAATAGCCGCCGTGCAGCAGCACGTAGGCGATCACGGGGAAGCCGACCAGCGCAAACACGGCCACCCAGTGCTTGAAGGGCAGGCGTGGAATCGCCAGCCAGGCAATCAGGGTGAAGAACCCGGCAAAGACGATATTGGCACGCCAGATTTCCGAGCGCGGGTACAGGCCGTAGATGAACTGGGTGAAGCGTGCGTTGATGAACACCCAGCAGGCGCCTTCGCGAGAGCAGTCGTCGCGGGTAGTGCCTACCCAGTCGGCGTTGATAAACGCCCATTGCACCGTGGGAACCACGAGCAGGTAGAGAATATACAGGCCGATCAGAGTAAAGATCGTGTTGATCGGGCCGTTGAACAGGTTGCTGCGTAGCCATGCCACAGGGCCCACAGAACTGCTGGGCGCCGGCTTTGGCTCGATCATCGTTCGGTTGTGAATCATGGGAATGCCCTCGACAACGGCCTAGCGTTCAACCAGCGCCACACGGGCGTTGAACCAGTTCATGAACATGGAGACCAGCAGACTGATGGTCAGATAAACCGCCATGGTCATGGCAATGACCTCGATGGCTTGGCCTGTCTGGTTCAGCGTGGTGCCTGCAAAGACCGAAACGAGGTCCGGGTAGCCAATGGCCGTGGCCAGCGACGAGTTCTTGATCAGGTTGAGGTACTGGCTGGTGAGCGGGGGGATGATGACCCGCAGCGCCTGCGGAATGACCACCAGACGCAGCACCAGGTTACGCGGCAGGCTCAGCGCTTGTGCGGCCTCGGTTTGGCCATGGGAAATGGCCTGAATGCCGGAGCGCACGATTTCGGCGATGAACGAGGCGGTGTAGATCGATAGTGCAAACCATAGCGCCAGGAACTCGGGAATCACCGTAATACCGCCGCGGAAGTTAAAGCCACGCAGTTCGGGCATTTCCCAAGTGATAGGCACGCCAGTCACCAACATAACCAACAGCGGCAAGCCAAAAATCAGCGCAAAGGAGATCCAGTAGGCAGGAATACGTTTCCCCGTGGCTTCCTGGCGGCGCTTCGCCCAAATCACCAGCGCAATGCTGGCCACAATGGCGATCACAAAGGTCACGGGAATTAGCCCAAAACCGGACTCAAACAGCGGTTCTGGTAGATACAGTCCGCGCACGTTGAGGAAAAACGCTTCCCCAAAGGCAAGGCTGTCCCTGGCGCTTGGCAGAGTGCGCAGCACGGCAAAGTACCAAAAGAAAATCTGCAGCAGCAGCGGAATGTTACGAAAGGTTTCGATATACGCGGCGGCTAGCTTGGCGATCAGCCAGTTGGGCGATAGACGAGCGATACCGACAATAAAACCAATGATGGTGGCGGCGATCACGCCTAACCCACCCACCAGCAGCGTATTCAGCAGGCCCACGAAGAAGGTGCGGCCATAGGTGCTTTGGGAGGAGTAGTCGATCAGACTCTGCACGATCCCAAAACCGGCGGTATTGTTTAGGAAACCAAAGCCGGTGGTGATACCCCGTGAGGATAAGTTGTCTTGAACATTGCCGACAATATAGAACAGAAACACAATGACAGCGGCAATCAATAGACACTGGAAAATGAGCGCACGCTTGGCGCGGTCTCGCCAAAACGGTGGCTTGTGGCCAGCCGGGCGAGCATTAGGTCTTACAGACATGGATGGCGTCTCCGCGATACGGCAGGTCAATCAGATGGCCCGCCATTCCCTGTTAAGAGGGAGCGGCGGGCCGGGGTCAAGCGAGACGCTTAGCGAATCGGCGGTGCGTACTGAATGCCGCCTTGGGTCCACAGAGCGTTAATACCACGCTCAATTTCCAGCGGTGAGCCCATGCCTACGTTGCGATCAAAGCTTTCGCCGTAGTTACCTACCTGACTCAGAATGTTGTAAGCCCAGTCGGCTTCTAAGCCCATACCTTCACCGTAGTTGCCGTCCTGACCCAGCAGGCGAGCAATATCCGGGTTGTCTGAGTTGAGCATCTCGTCAACGTTTTCGCTGGTAATGCCATACTCTTCACCGTTGATCATGGCGAACAGCGACCATTTTACGATGTTGAACCACTCATCGTCGCCTTGACGTACCACTGGGCCCAGCGGCTCTTTGGAGATGATGTCAGGCAGAATCATTGCAGAAGCGGGGTCGTCCAGTTGGATGCGTAAGGCCGCTAGCTGAGAAGTGTCGGAGGTCAGCACGTCACAGCGGCCAGCTTGGAAGCCGCCCACGGTTTGCTCAGACGTGTCGAATACGATGGGGTCAAACTCCATGCCATTGGCACGGAAGTAGTCGGCGACGTTAAGCTCGGTGGTAGTACCAGACTGGATACAGATCGCGGCGCCATCGAGTTCGTCTGCGCTGCTAATACCCAAACCCTTGTTCACCATGAAGCCGATACCGTCGTAGAAGGTAACGCCGGTGAAGTTCAGGCCCAAGGTGGTGTCACGGGTAGTGGTCCAAGTGGTGTTACGGGACAGTACATCCACTTCGCCAGACTGCAGCGCGGTGAAACGCTCAACAGCATTCAGGGAGATGTAGTTGACGGCATCCGCGTCGCCCAGTACCGCTGCAGCAACGGCGCGACATACGTCAACGTCGAGGCCCTGCCAGTTACCGCTATCATCTGGGGCGGAAAAACCTGGTAGGCCGTCGCTAACGCCACACTGTACAGCACCGCGCGCGCGGGTATCTTCTAACGTATTGGCTTGTGCGGTGGCGATACCGGCGAGGGAGATGGCACCCGCTGAGGCGAGCAGTACCAGGTGTTTCTTATTAATCATGTTTGTTCCCCTTCCTCGATTTAATGTCATTATGCATGGTGATGCATCATTAAAAGCTAGCAAGGAAGGTGCCAAGAAAGATATGCCGTCAAATTCAGCGCTTTTCAACGTAAAATCAGCGGATTTGACGAAGGTAGTGGTGCAAAAAAGTAGGCCAGCAGCTACGCGTTGCGCTTTTTTGGTGCGCAGCCGCTGGCGGAGGTCGGTGGCTAGTCACCTAGCGTGTCAGCGAATAGGTGGCGCGTACTGAATGCCGCCATCTTTCCACAGAGCGTTCAGGCCGCGCGCAATGTTGAAATCAGAGTCCGCGCCCACGTTGCGGTCATAAATGTCCGCATAGTTACCCACCTGTTTGACGATTTGGTAAGCCCAGTCTGACGAAAGGCCCATGGCTTCACCAAAATCGCCATCTTGTCCAAGCAGGCGCATCACATCGGGATTGTCTGAACTGAGCTGCTCATCCACGTTGGCTTGGCTGACGCCCAGTTCTTCGGCGTTCAGCATGGCAAACAGCGACCACTTCACGATGTTGAACCACTGGTCATCCCCTTGGCGCACGGCGGGGCCCAGCGGCTCTTTGGAGATGATCTCCGGCAGCACCACGGCCATATTGGGGTCGGCCAGTTGAATGCGCTGGGCATAGAGCTGCGAGGCATCCGAGCTCAATACATCGCAGCGGCCTGCTTCGAAGCCCGCAATCGACTGTTCAGGTGAATCAAACACCACCGCATCATAGGTCATGTTGTTAATGCGGAAGTAGTCGGAAAGGTTTAGTTCGCTGGTGGTGCCTGACTGAGTGCAAATAGCCGCCCCATCCAGTTCTTTGGCGCTCTGTACGCCGAGGTCGCTGGCCACCATAAACGCCTGGCCGTCGTAGTAGCTGACGCCAGTGAAGTTCATCCCGAGGGTGGTGTCGCGGCTGGAGGTCCAGGTGGTGGTGCGGGAGAGCACGTCCACCTCGCCAGACTGCAGTGCGGCAAAACGTTCCACCGAGTCTAACGGTACGAAATTGACTTTGCTGGCATCACCTAGCGCGGCAGCGGCAATGGCGCGGCACACATCGGTGTCCAGGCCGCGGTATTGGTCGTTATCGTCCAGCGATGAGAAGCCGGGCTGGGCCGCGTTAACGCCGCAGCGCACGCTGTCGCGCTCTTGAATGGCCTCAAGGGTATCGGCCATGGCCGTGGCAGGTACCCAGAGAGCGGGTGCTAATAGAGTGATTCCCAATCCTAACCAACGCGTTGTAGTCATTTATTATTCCTTAACGTCGAGCGCAGCAACTCCTACGCATAAAAAAGCCGGGCAGAGCCCGGCCAGATACCTAGCGTAGCTGCCCGCTTATGCGAAGGCTTTACGCATAAAGGGCGGCAGCGCCAGGGCTCCACGATGGGCCTCTGCTGTGTAGTACTGTAGCGGCATTTCGTGGCTGGCGGCAGCTTCTTCGCGGAAGCTTTCAACGCTGGCGCCTTTACCTGCCAACGTCACGCTCCACCAGCCAGAGGGGTAGACCGGTTGGGGGAAGGGCAAAGTGGCCACGCTGTCGAAGCCCGATTCGCGCATGTCGTTGCGCAGTTCGCGAATGATCGAACCGCTATGGTAAAGCGGCGACTCGCTCTGCTGCACCATCACTCCGCCACTTTTCAGAATACGGTGGCAGCGTTTCAGGAAGTCGGTCTTGAACAGGCCTTCGGCCGGGCCGACCGGGTCGGTGGAGTCGATGATCAGCACGTCGATGCTCTCGTCGGCCGCGTCATCCACCCACTTCACGCCGTCGGCAAACAGCAGCTCGGCCCGGGGGTCGCCGTTGGCTTCCACGAGTTCGGGGAAAAAGCGCTCGGCGGCCTTGGTGACTTCCTCGTCGATATCGATCTGGGTGACCTTCTCGACGCCCGGATGGCGCAGCACTTCTTTCAACGTGCCGCAGTCGCCGCCGCCAATGATCACCACCCGCTTGGGGTCTTGGTGGGTGAACAGCGCCGGGTGGGCGATCATTTCGTGATATAGGAAGTTGTCGCGATCGGTGAGCATCACGCAGCCATCCAGCACCATCAGGTTGCCGTAGGTTTCGGTGGCGTACACTTCTAGATGCTGGTAAGGGCTCTGCACATCCAGCAGTTTTTCGGTGATTTTCAGCGAGAAAGCGCTGCCGTGGCTATCAAAGACTTCGGTAAACCACTGGTCGTCGCGTAGGTCGCTCATTGCTTGGCTCCTGGGCACTGGTCGTTCGTTTGGGTCGGAATGCCCTGATGGTACTGCGGGCTTAAGTCGTGCAGCGCCTCCATAAAGGCGGTGACGTGATCAGGGTTGGTGAACTGGCTGATGCCGTGGCCCAAGTTGAACACGTGGCCTGGGCCGTGGCCGTAACTCTCCAGCACGCGGGCCACTTCGGCGCGAATGGCCGAAGGGCGAGCAAACAGCACGTTGGGGTCTAAATTACCCTGCAGGGCGACTTTATGGCCTACGCGGGCGCGAGCGTCAGAAAGCTCGGTCGACCAGTCGATACCCAGCGCGTCGGCACCGGCGCAAGCAATGTGTTCAAGCCACTGGCCGCCGTTTTTGGTGAACAGGATCACCGGCACGCGGCGGCCATCATGTTCACGGATCAGCCCAGAGACGATCTGCTCCATATAGCGCAGCGAGAACTCTAAATAAGCAGGCGTGGAGAGCGCGCCGCCCCAGGTATCAAAAATCTGTACCGCCTGGGCACCGGCGCGGATCTGGGCATTCAGGTAGTCGGTGACCGCTTGTGCCAGGGTGTCCAGCAGCTGGTGCATGGTGTCCGGCGTGTCATACAGCATGGTTTTTAAGTGACGGAAGTCTTTGCTGGAACCGCCTTCAACCATATACGTTGCCAGCGTCCAGGGGCTGCCGGAGAAGCCGATCAGTGGCATGCGGCCGTTCAGCTCGCGGCGGATGGTCGAGACCGCACGCATTACGTAGTCCAGGTCGCGCTCGGCATTGGGCACGGTCAGCGCGGCGACTTCTTCGGCGGTGCGTACGGTCTTCTTGAATTTGGGACCTTCGCCGGTTTCGAAGTAGAGGCCCAGCCCCATGGCATCGGGGATGGTCAAAATATCCGAAAACAGAATCGCAGCGTCGAGCGGGTAGCGCTCCAGCGGCTGCAGGGTCACTTCGCAAGCCAAGTCATGATTGCGGCACAGGTCCATAAAGCTGCCTGCGTTGGCGCGGCTGGCGCGGTACTCCGGCAGATAGCGGCCGGCTTGGCGCATCATCCACACCGGAGTGCGGTCAACGGGCTGGCGAGCCAGCGCGCGAAGAAAACGGTCGTTTTGCAAAGGTGTGGTGGTCATAAACACTTGCTCTTGAGAAATTTGCCCGCATTGTAAGGGAGTCATCGTACCTGAAGATAGGAATTGTACGTGAAGATAGCCGGGGGTGGCGGCGCAAACCGTGGCAAAAATCGTCGCACCCCGCTAAGACCGTGAGGCCTGCGCGGCTTCCTGGTAAACTGTCCGCCCACTTCGCCAACACTGGTGTGGTTAACTGGTTTGGTTAATCAGCGAGGAACCCTGTGACCATTCGCTTCATTGCTGCCTCTCGGCTGCCCACTCCCTGGGCCACATTCACCATGCATGGCTTCGAAGACGACGCCACGGGTAAAGACCATATCGCCTTGACGTTGGGGGATGTGAGCGGCGGCGAGCCGGTGTTAGGGCGCGTGCACTCTGAGTGCTTAACCGGCGATGCGCTATTCTCGATGCGCTGCGACTGCGGCTACCAGCTGCAAGAAGCGCTAAAGCGTATTGCCGAAGAGGGGCGCGGCGTGCTGCTCTATTTACGCCAGGAAGGGCGTGGCATTGGCCTGCTCAATAAAATTCGCGCCTATCATCTGCAGGACCAGGGCGCCGATACCGTAGAAGCCAACGAGCAGCTCGGCTTTGGCGCCGACATGCGCCGCTACGACCTCTGCGTGCCGATGCTCAACCACTTGGGCATTACCGCGCTCAAGCTGATGACCAACAACCCCCGCAAGGTGGATGCGCTAACCCGCGATGGCGTGAACGTCGTCGAGCGTCAGCCCATCACCACCGGCTTAAACCCCCACAACGAACAGTACCTCTCCACCAAAGCGGGCAAGCTCGGCCATATGATGGCGCTGGATGATTTCACCCAGGCCAGCGATGTGGATATCGAACGTAAGGGGTAACGCTTAACCTTGCGCTGCCGCCTGCTCTTTTTCGGCGGCGCGGGCAAGCGCTGGGCGATTGGCGTGGCGGGCGCGATAGGCCACCAGCGGCTCCGGCAAGCGATGTTTCATGCTTGTGGCCCAAGTGAGCGTGTGCGTTAAGAACAGATCTGCCAACGTGAAGGTATCGCCCACTAGATTTTCCTGGCCACGATAGCGGCGCTCGAGCGCGAGCAGGGCTCGCTGGAATTCCCAAGCGGCGGTGGGTAGCACTGAAGGCACGCGCTTATCTTGAGGCAGGGCGAATTTGTGCTTGGCTTGCAGCCACAGTGGCTGCTCGATCTCGGTAACGATGAAACTAAGCCACTGGTCGACCTGGGCGCGCTCGGCAATGCTTTGAGGCAGCAGTTGCCCTGCGCCATACTGCTCGGCGAGATAACGGCAGATAGGCGCAGACTCAAACAGCATTAGCTCGCCATCTTCCAGCACCGGCACCTTGCCATCCGGGTGGCGAGCAAGATGCTCGGTACTTTGCCCCTCGCCTTTATCCAGCGCTACGTGGTGGCACTGGTACTCTAGGCCCAGCTCTTCAAGCGTCCAAGCAGCGCGTAGCGAGCGGGAATTGGGAAAGCTGTATAGCGTGATCATTTGGCGGCTCCAGGCAGTACCGTGAAGTTTTCACTGTAGCGACTCCCTGGAACCCTGTCACGAGCTACTAGCCCCGCGCCGCGCGGATGCGCTCGTAGGCATTGCCAATCTCGCTGGTGCGGGCCTGCGCCACCTCGCGCATGCTCTCCGGAAGCCCCTTGCCCGCCAGCTTGTCCGGATGGTTTTGGCTCATCAGGCGACGATACGCTTTCTTGATCTCGGCGTCGCTGGCGTCTTCTGATACCCCAAGAACGCGGTAAGCATCTTTTAAGGCTTCTTCGCTGGCACCTTGAGAATTGGCCGCCGCACCGTGCAGCATGGCTTCGATTTGCTGCACTTCGGCGTCGCTACAGCCAACGCCACGGGCAACGCGCAGAATCATCTCGTGCTCGGCGGGGTGCAGCACGCCATCGGCGGCAATCGCGCTCAACTGAACCTGTAAAAACACTTGGCGCAGTACCGGCTGGCGCTGGGTGAGGCGGTTGACCTTGGCCAGCTCGGCATCCAGGTTGAAGTCAGCCGCGCGGCCCCGGTCAAAGGCGCCGCGAGCTTTGGCGCGGTGCTCGCCCTGCAGGTGCATTTGATCGAAGAGCTTTTCGGCAACGTCTAGCTCGCCCTCGGTGACTTTGCCATCGGCTTGGCAGAGGCAGCCCATCACGGAGAAGATCGATTCCAAAAAGCCTTCTTGAATTTGCACACGGGCAGCGTTCAAGCGACGGCTGATGCGCCGACCCAGCCACCAGCCAAGGCCGCCACCTACGAGTAAGCCAATGGGGCCACCGACGGCAAGGCCAATCAAACCAAACACAATAATTAGAAATAACATAGACATCTCAACAGGTTAAAAATACGTGGTTCACACGCGGAGGTTACGGCAGCCGGGCGCGAATAGCGCGCTCGATGCCTTCAGCGTCCAGGCCGCAGTCGCGCAATAGCTCGGCGGGGGTGCCGTGTTCCACAAAGGCGTCCGGCAAGCCTAAGTTCAGCACTTCCACCTGAACGCCTTCCGCGTTGAGCAGCTCGTTCACCGCGCTACCCGCACCACCCGCAATGACGTTCTCTTCCAGGGTGACCAGCAGTTCATGCTCGTCCGCCGCGTGGAGCACAGCATCGCGGTCCAGTGGTTTCACCGAGCGCATGTTGATATGGGTGGCGTTGAGCTTCTCAGCCACTTCGGCGGCGGCGCTATTGACGCTGCCAAACGCCAGCAGCGCGATGCGTACGCCGTCGCTGGTGCTCTCGCGACGCACCTGGGCCTCGCCAATCGCCAGCGGCTCTAGGTGCTCTGGAATGACGGCCCCAGGGCCGGTGCCACGGGGGTAGCGTACGGCAGCCGGGCCAGAATGGTAGTAGGCGGCGCTGAGCATGGCGCGGCATTCGGCTTCATCGGCAGGCGCCAGAATCACCATGCCCGGCACGCAGCGCAGGAACGAAAGATCCATGCTGCCGTGGTGGGTGGGGCCGTCTTCGCCCACTAGGCCTGCCCGGTCGATGGCGAAGGTGACATCCAGGTCCTGCACGGCCACGTCGTGGATCAACTGGTCGTAGCCACGCTGCAAGAAAGTGGAGTAGATCGCCACCACTGGCTTCATGCCTTCGCAGGCCATACCGGCGGCTAGCGTGACCGCGTGCTGCTCGGCGATGGCCACGTCGAAGTAACGCTCGGGATAGGTTTGCGAGAAGCGAATCAAATCCGAGCCTTCGCCCATGGCGGGGGTAATGCCCATGAGGCGTGGATCGGCGGCGGCCATATCGCACAGCCAGTCGCCGAACACGTTGCAATACTTTTTCTTGGGGGCGTTCTTCGGCGCGCTGGGGCTGGCCGGTTTGCTCACCAGCGAGGTGCTCACGGTCGTGGTGGTTTTTTCCAGCTTAGTAATCGCGTGATAGCCAATCTGGTCGGCTTCGGCGGGCAGGAAGCCTTTCCCTTTGACCGTTTTGATATGCAGGAACTGCGGGCCTTTCTGGTCGCGCAGGTTACGCAGCGTTTGAGTCAGCGCCTCTAAGTCGTGGCCGTCGATGGGGCCCACGTAGTGAAAACCCATCTCCTCAAACAGCGTGGCGGGGCTGACCATGCCCTTCATATGCTCTTCGGTACGCTTGGCTAGCTCCAGGGCGCCGGGCAGGTGGGATAGCACCTTTTTTCCCTCTTCGCGCATTTTGAGGTAGGGCTTGCTGGAGAGCACACGTGCTAAATACGTGGCAATTCCGCCGACGTTTTCGGAGATCGACATCTCGTTGTCGTTCAGCACTACCAGCATATTGGCATTCACGTGGCCCGCGTGGGCCAGCGCTTCAAACGCCATCCCTGCGGTGAGCGCGCCGTCGCCAATAATGGCGCAGACCTTGCGCGGGTCGTTTTGAGCCTGGGCGGCCAGGGCCATGCCCAGCGCTGCAGAAATGGAAGTGCTGGAGTGGCCAACGCCAAAGGTGTCGTATTCGGACTCTGCCCGGCGGGGAAACGCCGCCAGGCCGCCGTGCTGGCGAATGCTGAGCATGGCATCGCGCCGCCCGGTGAGGATTTTATGCGGGTAGGCTTGATGACCCACGTCCCACACCAAGCGGTCTTTCGGCGTGTGAAAGGCGTGGTGCAGCGCGACACTGAGCTCAACAACGCCCAGGCCTGCGCCAAAGTGGCCGCCCGTCACGCCAACGCTGTAGAGCAGGTAGGCGCGTAGCTCATCCGCTAACTGGGCGAGCTGTTTAGCATTCATGGCCCGCAGCGCGGCGGGATGATCAAAAGAGTCGAGCAGTGGCGTCGCCGGGCGCTCGCGGGGTATCTCGTCGAACAGCTTCATAGGCATGTGTTAGTGGTCGCGCTCGATCATATAGTGGGCAAGATCGGCCAGGGGTGCGGCCTGCTCGCCTAACGGGGCGAGGGCGGCAATGGCCTCGTCAATAAGCGTGTTCGCTTTGCGCTGCGCCCCCGCCAGCCCCAGTAAGCTTGGGTAAGTAGGCTTGGCACGGGCGGCGTCAGCGCCGGAAATTTTGCCCAGCGTGGCGGTGTCACCCGTCACATCCAGGATGTCGTCATGAATCTGGAAGGCTAGGCCAATGGCGCGGGCGTAGCGAATTAGCGCTGCTAGGCGCGGGTCGTCCTCTTCCACCGCGACCAGGCCGCCCAAACGTACGGCCGCCACGATCAGCGCGCCGGTTTTATGGGCGTGCATATGCGCCATTGCTTCGGCGTCTGGGTGGCCTCCCACGGCGGCTAAATCCAGCGCTTGGCCAGCCACCATGCCATCGC
>NZ_LVIA01000073.1:0-2941 GCF_001596805.1 Halomonas sp. KX33721
GCTCGCCCATGAGTATCGTTGGCGATGCATCCGTAGCGCGGCGTAAGCGGAGCGCACCCGCGAAGCACCCCGCTAAGGGTGCCGATTATGCCAACGGGGTTTGATTAATCGCCGTGGCTCAATCGAGGCGGCTGGTGCCGCCTCCGCGGGTGCCTCTTTCGCTCGTTGCTCTCGCTCTTTCGTTACGCCGCGCTACGGGTTTGGTGCCGCCATTCGAGGTGTTGACGCGGTTGATCGTTATGGCGCGAAACGGGGTTGGTGCCACGCCTCATAACGTTGGCGGTGTTCCCGTAGCGCGGTGTAAGCGGAGCGCACCCGCGAAGCACCCCGTGAGGGGTGCTGGTGATGGCGTGAATGTCAGCGGTTACTGAATAGGTTCGATCAGGGCTTCCAATGTGTTGGCACTCAATATGCCTTCCATCCAGTTTTCCAGCTGCTCTATGGAAGCCGCCTCAATTTGGGTATCGGCCCATGACGGTAACTCGCCAAACTTCAGCATGAGCAGCTTTCGCAGCATATTTTGTGCTTCATGCTGACGGCCCTGTTGCATGCCCTGTTGCATACCTTGCTGCATGCCTTGCTGCATGCCTTGCTGCATGCCTTGCTGAATACCTTCCGTACGAAGACGCTCTGCTAAACCAGCCATTTTGCTTTCCTCCTGAGGATAGCGCCTTTGGTAGGCTTGTCTTTCATCTGTGCTTAAATCGCTGTAGATATCGACAAAGTCTATGTATTTGAGTTGCTTTTCAATGCTTGGTTCCAGCGAAAACAGACCTTGTATGGCATTGGCGTATACATCGATTTTATCTTTCTCTGCCCATGCCATATTCGGTAAATTCAGGCGCGCCACGATATTTTGGCTACTAAAATACTGATTGGCCGGCAATTTATTTAAATGTGTATGTAAATAGTGAAACTGTAGGTAGCTATGGCGTTCACTTCGAATATGCAGGCTTTCTGCCACTTTTTTTATTAGAATTCAAAAAAAATCACCACCGGTACCACTCGTTCTGTATCGAATAGCTCACTCAGGTGCAGTGTGTAGTGCGCCAGCCTGTGGATCGAGAAACGGCCGGGATCCGTTTCTTCTTCTAGCGTGAACAGTAGCGCTTCGCGTTGCCCATTTGGCCACTCTACCAGCAACGGTACGTCTAGCTCATGAAATCTGTCACCCAGGCGCTCTTTTAATTGCTCCTGGCGAATAGGAGTGACTTTGACGCTAGGCAGTAAATCTCCAGCCTCTTCTGATGCAAAGAAAGCGAGGGCTTCGCGAGGATAGTCCAAAATCAGGTTTTTGAAATTTTGATCGTGGCTTGTACGGTTCGCCATGGCTTTTCCTTGCTGTAGCTCAGTCGGGGCGGCTAGCGCCGACCGTCGCGCCGGGCCGCGGGTGCTCGCCCATGAGTATCGTTGGCGATGCATCCGTAGCGCGGCGTAAGCGGAGCGCACCCGCGAAGCACCCCGCTAAGGGTGCCGATTATGCCAACGGGGTTTGATTAATCGCCGTGGCTCAATCGGGGCGGCTGGTGCCGCCTCCGCGGGTGCCTCTTTCGCTCGTTGCTCTCGCTCTTTCGTTACGCCGCGCTACGGGTTTGGTGCCGCCATTCGAGGTGTTGACGCGATTGATCGTTATGACGCGATACGAGATCTCTGCAAGCTTCTTAACGTTGGCGGTGTTTACGTAGCGCGGCGTAAGCGATAGCGCACCCGCGAAGCACCCCGCTAAGGGTGCCGATTATGCCAACGGGGTTTGATTAATCGCCGTGGCTCAATCGAGGCGGCTGGTGCCGCCATTCGAGGTGTTGACGCGATTGATCGTTATGACGCGATACGAGGATGGTGCCACGCCTCATAACGTTGGCGGTGTTCCCGTAGCGCGTGTAAGCGGAGCGCACCCGCGAAGCACCCCGTGAGGGGTGCTGGTGATGGCGTGAATGTCAGCGGTTACTGAATAGGTTCGATCAGGGCGGCTGGCGCCGCCTTCGCGGGTGCCTCTTTCGCTCGTTGCTCTCGCTCTTTCGTTACGCCGCGCTACGGGGGTGGTGCCGCCATTCGAGATGTTGACGCGGTTGATCGTTATGGCGCGAAACGGGGTTGGTGCCACGCCTCATAACGTTGGCGGTGTTCCCGTAGCGCGGTGTAAGCGGAGCGCACCCGCAGGAGCAGCGGGAGTCGTGTTGCGGTTAGTTAAGCGGCTTGGCTTTTTAAGAGTGGCCATGCACCTTGCTTCGAGGCCTCCAGAATGACGATTTCATTGATCGTGCCATCCTCTGCGTAACTAATATGTGTATGCCAATCTTGAGAAACCTCCCTAACGGTAGGCTTTTCTGATAGGTGCAGAACCAGGATATCATCTGCTTCATCGTACGTAGTTCGCATTACTTATCCTCCCACTCAAAGTGATGCATGACTGTCTTTACCACTATTTTATCTTCCAAGACTGCTGCAATAGACAAAAGGTTGTCTTGACGATTTTCAAAATATCGCGCTATCCAAAACCGCGTAGCATCTTTGTATTTTACGGTTCCCTGCTCTACCAATTCTAGCAGCTCATTTTCTGTAATATTTCGAGTAGCCATGCGCTCACGGGCATGACGTGTTATATGAATATTTACCTTGAAACGGTGACTATGCATATTTACTTTCTGCACTTTTGGTTTGGGCGTCTTGCAGACGCCTTCGCGCCGGGCCGCCGCTACGGGTGACTCTTTCGCTCGTTGCTCTCGCTCTTTCGTTACGCCGCGCTACGGGTTTGGTGCCGCCATTCGAGGTGTTGACGCGATTGATCGTTATGACGCGATACGAGATCTCTGCAAGCTTCTTAACGTTGGCGGTGTTTACGTAGCGCGGCGTAAGCGATAGCGCACCCGCGAAGCACCCCGCTAAGGATGCCGATTATGCCAACGGGGTTTGATTAATCACCGTGGCTCAATCGGGGCGG